>NZ_JAUBRO010000024.1:3858-110912 GCF_036701945.1 Microcoleus sp. MON1_C1
GGAATAAAATTCATCTCTTGTGGAAGGTAACAGGCAAGATGCCTGTTCCACAGGAATAAAATTCATCTCTTGTGGAAGGTAACAGGCAAGATGCCTGTTCCACAGGAATAAAATTCATCTCTTGTGGAACGGGCATCTTGCCCGTTCTTAAGAATAGTGCAACATCTCAGATTCAATAAATATGGCTAACAAAAAGACCAATAAAAGTGAACAAACCCTGCAATTTCACGCTAAAGAAATGCTGTCTGACTACGTAACTGCTGTTACTTGGTCGCCGGATGGTACAACTTTAGCAGTCTGTTCTGCGGCAGGCGAAGTGATGCTGGCGGCAGTAGGGGCAGTTAATGAATTGTCCTTGCAAACGCTACAAACTGCCACGGGTAAATCAGCCGATTGCTTGTCTTTTTCCCGCGACAGTCAATTCCTAGCTGCGGGCGGACAAGACGGAAAAGTGCGAATTTGGCGCGTTAATTCTGGGGAATTGATTGCTGATTTGGATAACCAGCGTGTCTGGGTTGACAAGTTAGCTTGGAGTCCCAACTGCAACCAGTTAGCTTTCAGTATGGGCCGCTACGTTCAAGTATGGAATGCTGAGGATAAGGTTGTTGAAGTAACGCTGAATTTCGATTCATCATCTATCTTAGATTTAGCATGGCATCCTATGGTTCAATATCTGGCAGTTAGCGGCTATCAAGGCGTCAAAGTTTGGCATGGCGAAGACTGGGACGAAGACCCGGAAATTTTATCAGTACCCTCTGCAACAGGTGCAATTGCTTGGTCGCCACAAGGGGAATATTTAGCTTGCGGCAATATGGACAATACTCTAATTGTTAATGAATGGGGCAATTTTGAACCGTGGGTAATGCAGGGTTTTCCGGGGAAGGTTCGGGAGTTAGCTTGGTCGGATAAAACTAATTCTTTGGGTGCACCTTTGTTAGCTGCTTCGAGTTCTCAAGGCATTTCTGTCTGGGAAAGAGACGCTGATGAAAGAGTCGGTTGGGATTCTTGGGCGTTAGAGGTGCATGAAAATGTGGTAAATGCGATCGCGTTTCAACCTAACACATTTTTATTAGCTTCCGCAGCCGCAGACGGTCAAGTTTGTTTGTGGTCTGAAGCAGAACAATTGCTGCAAATTCTAGAAGGTGCAGAGGGCGGTTTTTCCTGTCTGGCATGGCATCCCGAAGGCCAGTTTCTGGTCGCGGGCGGCTGTGGAGGTGAATTGCTGGTTTGGTCCAAGTCTATGCGCGGCCAAGGCTTCGGGCGGCGCTAAGTTGGCATAACGGGCGCACCTGTTTGACCAAAAGATAAAAATTGAAAACTTGGTCTTGACAAAATGCTAAATTACAATACCATTTTAGTGGCTGCACTATCCTCAAAGGCGATCGACAATTATCACCCAGCAGCAATTTCTCGAACAACTCAACACTATTATCGACCAAAACCACCTGCTGAAACACCCGTTCTACTAAATGTGGAACGAAGGTAAACTAGACCTCGCAATCGCACAACAGATAGAGTGCGTCTAGGACTGTTATCCTCTCTTTCTTGTCAAAATTCCTTGACTGGGGCTGAACAGCAAAGCCCCTAAAAATAACCCAAAAATAACTAATACAATTGCGGCCCCAGACGGCATATTAAAATAATAGCTGAGATACATACCAGTTACGCTAGCTGTAATTCCAATAATTGCTCCCAATCCCATCATTAAATGTAGCTCTTTTACCAACAAATACGCCGTTATTCCCGGCCCGATTAACAGAGAAATTACTAACAGCGCCCCCACAGTTTGCAAACTCGCAACAATCGTCAGCGTAATCGCCGAAATCATCCCCAAATAAATCCAGTTTACAGGCAAACCGGACGCTTGCGCCCCCAGCGGATCAAAAGTATAAAATAGCAATTCTTTGTAAAGGAGTTTAACCGCTACCAAAATAATCAAAGTTATGACAAAAGTCTGCTGCACGTCAGCAGGTGCAACTGACAAGATATTCCCGAACAAAAAGCCGTCTAAGTCTAATTTGGTTGTCCGCAACAGGCTAATTAGCGTGACGCTAATTGCTAAGAATGTAGATAAAATTAATGCCATCACAGCATCAATTTTTAGACGAGATTGGGATTGAATCCACGCCATAATTACCGCGCTGATAATTCCCGATATAAAGGCGCCGATTGAAATATTGAAACCTAAAGAAAAAGCTACTGGCAATCCTGCTAATACTGAATGGGCAATCATGTCAACCATCATTCCCATTTGCTGTACAATCAAGTAGGAGCCGACAACCGCGCAGAGAATTCCTAGCAAAATGCCGACGCCGATCGCATTTCGCATGAACTCGAATTTGAGTGGCTCAATTAGTAGGTTTAACATTGAATTAGGTCAATAATAGGATTTTTTCAGCTACAATCAACTGCACAGGCGGGACGCCCGTTCCACAATCAACTGCACAGGCGGGACGCCCGTTCCACAATCAACTGCACAGGCGGGACGCCCGTGCCACAATCAACTGCACAGGCGGGACGCCCGTTCCACAATCAATTTTAAAGATAAATCTTTTTTTGCTTACGCTGAAACTAAACTTAAATCGTATCCATAGGCTTTTTGAATATTGGCTGCGGTGAGCACTTCCCGGCAGGAACCAGTTGCAATTAACTGCTTATTTAGCAATAATAAATTGTCGTACTGTTTTAACGTTTCGCCTAAATCGTGGCTAATTACTAGCAATGTTTTATTTTCAGCTTTGAGTTCGGCAAAAATATCGAAAATAATCTCTTCTGTTGCTTTGTCGATCGCGTTAAAAGGTTCGTCGAAAAAGAATAAATCGGCTTGTTGGGCGATCGACCTTGCTAAGAAAATCCGCTGCTGCTGCCCGCCAGACAGTTCGCCAATTTGCCGATCGCGCAAATCCCACATTCCCACCCGCAGCAAAGCAGCTTTGACCAATTCTTGCGACTGCTTCGACGGCGATCGAAACCAACCAGTCTGGACAGTTCGCGCCATCATCACCGAATTCCACACCGTAATCGGATAATCCCAGTCAATTTGCGATCGCTGCGGCACATAAGCCACCCGCGACAACTGTTCCTTCAGCAGTCGCCCCTGATATTTGACCAAACCCCGACAGGTGGGGATCAATCCCAGCATCGCTTTCACCATCGTGCTTTTCCCCGCGCCGTTGGGGCCGAACACACCGGTTAATTGTCCGGGATCTAACTGGAAATTCACGCTGCTGAGGGCCGCAATTCCGCGATAATTGACAGCCAAGTCTTGCACTTCTAGCATAATTAGAGATTTTGAGAACGATTCTTGTTCGTAGCTACTAGAATAGGATAACTCGAAAAAGCAATAACGATTATCGTTCCAAAGGTGAAAATGTTAAAGAACTTGGCTGGAAAAACCGGCAGATTGTGGGGTACGGCTGTTTTGGCAATTGGCTGCGGAGTGGTTGCGTGCAGTGGAGGACAGAACGCCAGCAATCGGGCGCCAGAGAGTCCCGCCACAACTCAAACTCAAGCCAGTCCCGGCGGCAACTTGCCCAAAGTCGTGGCTACGACGGGTGTTATCTGCAACCTAACTAAAGAAATCGCTCAAAGTTCGATCGACACCACCTGTCTGATCAAGCCGGGAGACGACCCTCACGCCTATCAAACCAAGCCGGAAGACCGCAAAGCGATTGAAACAGCAAATCTGATTTTATACGGTGGCTACAACCACGAACCCAGCATCATTAAATTAATTCAATCCAGCAGTAATCCAGCGCCCAAAATCGCCGTCCACGAAGTCGCCGTTGCCAAACCGCTGATGAGTCAACACGAGCACGAACACGGTGAAGAGAAAGCGGAAAATACACCCCACGCAGAAGGCGAAAAAGTCCCTGACCCTCACGTTTGGCATAATCCTCAAAATGGTCGGCGCATGGTAGAAACAATTCGCGATGAATTGATCAAAGTTTCCCCCAACAATGCTCAACTTTATACAAAAAATGCAGCAAGCTTAACAGATGAGTTGCAAAAAATAGATACTTGGATAAAAGCTCAGATTGCGACTATTCCCGCAGAAAAACGCAAGTTAGTAACAACTCACGATGCTCTGAGTTACTATGCCGATGCTTACGGTTTGGAGATTGCTGGAGCTTTGCAGGGTGTGACGACAGAGGAACAGCCCACCGCCGCAAGAATTGCGGAATTGTCATCAGAAATTAAGACCGCAGGAGTGCCGACAATTTTTGCCGAAACTACAACTAATCCGAAGTTGATGGAGACTGTGGCGAGGGAGGCCAATGTCGAAATTTCCGACAAGGAACTTTACAGCGACGAGTTGGGCGGCCCGGGCACTGGCGCTGATACATATCAGGGAATGCTGAAAAATAATACTTGCGCGATTATTTCTGGCCTCGGTGGCAATTGTACTTCCTTTGCAGGAGAAACAGCACCAAATCCCAAACCATAGAATTTCTAAAGTGCAGCAAGCACCTTACATTTGCGGGGTACACAGCAAAACGCAGCGCTCCCAATCGCAGGGGTTTTCGATTCCAAACGCTGCGTTTGCAGCGATAACTTTAAGGTGAATTTGGCTCCTCGGTACTGGGGGGTTTTTGGCCAATTCCCAATTGCTTCTTAGAGGATTTTAAGTCTTTCCAAAGCGCCTTAATATCTTTATAGGCTTTCTCAGCGCTAATTTTTCCCCCAGTTTCGAGCGAGCAAATATAAGTTATTTTCTGAGCAAACTCCTGCAAGTTGGCATTAAACGCCAAGTTTTCTGGCGTGAAATCACCGTAGTAACGATTGCGAGGATGTAAAAAATCTTCCCGCTCTTTCATTGCCCCCTCCTAATTAAACTTTTGGTAGTCAGCTTTTGGTTCGGTCTCTGTTTTTAATAGCACTATTGGTACTCAGTATCGCGGCGCTAACTTGCTTCTATTGTATGGCGTAAGTAGCAATTGTGCTTTTTCGCTCTGTATTGAGTCTATTAATGCAATCTTAACCTTAATTTAGCTTTATTTTAACTTTTCTTTAACCTAAAAGCAAAAAAATGGGAAATGCGCTTTTCGCATCTCCCTTTCGATATATCTTAGAGTAGTTGATTAATCTTTTTTGCAGCCGAATATTTATTTGTGGCATTCGCAGCCGGTGTGGCCGCAGCCGCTGCCGTTGGGGTGGCCGTCAGCGCAAGCGCTGGAACAGTATGTTTTGCTGTCTTTTTCAATGGCTTCACTGGGGCTGACAACGCACGAGCATGAAGGACAGGCACATTTTGTTTGGGTGGCGGTAGTCATTTTAAATTCTCCTGGTGGGGTTGTTTGTCTATACTAATATCTGAACATATATTCAGATATTAGTCAAGGGAATGTAAAAGTTTTGTTACAAAAGGTTTGTCGATCGCACTAAAATGAAAATGAGAATTAAAACCAGGCGGGAAAAGATGTCACCCAACTCTGCTGTTAATGGAGCGATAAGTCAGCCTCACGCACAAAACGATACACCAACGTGCGATCCATCGCACCTAGTTGACTGTTGGCGGGCCGGGGACATCCAAACACAAGTTCTCAACACCGCAAAAGCCCAGCGGATGGCTGAGTTTTTCAGTCTTTTGGGAGATGCGAACCGCCTGCGGCTGCTATCTGTATTGGCAAAACAAGAACTGTGCGTGTGTGACTTGGCTGCGGCGTTGAGTATGAGCGAGTCAGCAGTATCGCACCAGTTGCGGGCGTTGCGGGCGATGCGGTTGGTAAGTTACCGCAAGGTTGGGAGACAAGTTTTTTATAGTTTACTCGATCGCCACGTTTTTGAACTTTACCAAGCAGTCGCCGAACACTTAGACGAAGCCGATTAAGCTTTTGGGCGAGGGGCAGTGGCCAAACAGGGCATTGATAATGGATTTCAAATTGTGTAGGGGCGGCTTTTACCAATAATTTCGGCCTAAGACCAATAATCTCGTAAACCCGCCCTCACCAAACTCAATATCAATCTTGGACGGTGTGGCCCGTAGCAACAACCGCCTGTGAAATTGACTCTTCAGAAGCTTGAGCTTCAACTGTAACAGTCTTAGCTGCGACATCCACATTGACAGTAGCATCGGAGTCAACAGTTTTGATGGCTTTGGTAATTGTATCAGCGCAGCCGGAGCAGACGATCGAGGGAACGTTAAGTAGTATTGCCATAATTCAGCAAATTTTCGTAGATGACAGTATTATTTTTTATTTTAATCTAAATTCGTGAAACACGCGCTTTTCCCGATTGAGGCAGGGGTTTAAACCCCTGCCTCAAAGCTCAATTCGCTTAAAACCGACTTGAGAGTTTGACGTTAAAAGTTATACATTATCTCCTACAAATATCACTTCAAACTTAATACCTGTGAAGGCAAATTAATCTCGGGTATGCACCGCCCAACGGCTGCGGCTACAGGCCGCAAACTCGCAACTAAATCTACCATATCTGGCAAAGAAAGAGCTTGTCGCGCGTCAGAAACCGATTTTTCGGGTTGCGGGTGACACTCAATAATCAATCCGTCTGCACCGCAAGCAACCGCTGCTTTGGCTAGTGGTGCGACTAATTCTCGCTTGCCGACGGCGTGAGAAGGGTCTACAATTACTGGCAAATGAGTTAACTGTTTCAGCGCTACCACTGCACCTAAATCTAATACATTGCGGGTGTAATTGTCGAAGCTGCGGATGCCTCTTTCGCAGAGAACTACATGAGGATTTCCGTGACTGAGAATGTATTCGGCGGCCATCACAAATTCTTCGATTGTGGCTGACAAGCCGCGTTTTAGCAGGACTGGTTTTCCGGCTTGACCGATCGCCTTTAGTAACTCGAAGTTTTGCATATTCCGACTGCCTAGTTGCAGCATATCAGCATAGGTGACAACTGGCTCGATTTGGGCGATCGACATTACCTCTGTCACGACGGGCAAACTGTAACGCCGGCTGACATCGGCTAAAATTTCTAGTCCCTCAATTCCCATCCCTTGGAAAGCATAGGGAGAAGTGCGGGGTTTGTAGACTCCGCCTCGCAAAGCTTGCACCGATGCGGCGGATAGTTGGCGGGCGACTGTTTCCATTTGGGCGGAACTTTCGACGGTACAGGGGCCGCCGATGATTAATAATTCTTCGCCGCCGACTGAGACTGTTTCTGAGAGTTTGACAATTGTTTGGTGTTCGGGATGAGATTTGGTTACGAGTTTGGCTTCTAACATGATGGTATTTTCCTGGAAATTTATGTGGGTGGTTGACAACAAAAAACCCGGAACTTTTAGGAGTTCCGGGTTGGTGCGAAAAGACAGCGCGACAATTTACCCAGAACTTTTGTTGGGCCAAAAATAAAAGCTGTAGTACCAGTTACTGAATAATGTCATTGCTGTTTTCGCTTGTACTCGATTGGTTGTTGGGAAAAGAAGTAGAAAAAACAAAACCGCAGGTGTTAATCTGCGGTTCGCCCGGATGTTCACAGTGAATTGCCAATTCACTCCGGGCGAACTTGGCTGTACCAAAAATAAAAATAGCTGTTGGCTGTGAACATAGTTGAGGTGCTGCGATTTGTGGATTAAACACAATACTATTGGACAAGCTAGCACAGGGAGAGGGGGATGTCAAGTTATTTTTTCCAAAAGTTTTGTAGAGTGGGCGCTCTTGTCCCCCCCTTGTTAAGGGGGGCTAGGGGGGATCGAGGGGCTAAGTAGTAAGGTGGAGTTCGATCGCTCTTTTGGCCCCTTAATCAGGAATATGTCTTGTTTATAGCTTCGTTTCAATAGTCCCTAACGGCTCTTATTAAGGGGGGCATGAGTATTTAAAGTCCTCATCTATATCTCGTTTCTAGCGCAGTTTAGCTCCCCCCTAACCCCCCTTAATAAGGGGGGAACAAGAAGCACTCAAATTTAACCCGTTATCCCCTTATTAAGGGAGATGCGAGGGGGAACGATACTGTGATGCAAGGGAGAGAGATTGATTAATCCCAGCCGAAATCTCGATCGCACAATTCGGCTAGTCTTTGGTTGTGCGATCGAAAATATGCTCTCAATTGCTCGTATACTGTCTCGCTGATGGGGGGATATTCGTTGGAGTTGAGCTTTCCGTAGGTTTTTAGTTGGTGAGGCGGTAAGCCTAAAAATTCGAGGACGCTGTTGAGGATTTCCGCTGGGTTGCTATACAAGTCTTCGCTTTTGATGATTGAAATTTGTGATTTGGGAAAAAGTTTCATCCAGGCTGGGAGTTGATCTGCGTAAATGCCGCGGGCTAGATAGCTGTGGTGTTGGTGTTCGTAACTATAGTATTTGGGGTTGGCTAGGAGTTTTTCCATTTCGCCTTTGAGTCTTTCGGGCTCGGCGGCGATCGCCTCTTCTAATGAGAGAGATTCGTATTTTATTCTGATATAATGATAGTAGTGGGATATGGCGCGATCGACTGGGTTTCTCAGCAGGGCGATGATTTTAACTTTGGGACATAAATCATAAATTCGCTGGGGAACGTGGGGGTGAAATATGTAGTAAGGACTGGCTTCTCCGGTGATTTTTTTGGGGCCGTTTTTGGGCAGGGGAAATTGGGCATAGTACCAGTCTGGGCTTTTGTCGAAGTTTAAGTCAAAATAATGTACTTCTTTTTCGGTGGCATGGGCGATTTGGGGATGTTCGGTGAGATAGGCATAAAGCGATGTTGTTCCGCCTTTTTGGGCACCGATGATGATGAAGTCTGGGGGTTTGGGAGTTTGTTTCATGGGTTGTATGTTTTATATTTTGCAGTTGTACTGACAGTGCCCCGGAGGGCATTACCGAAATTCGATCGCACTTGGGGGAATTACGGAAATTCGATCGCACTTGGGGGCATTACGCCAATTCGATCGCCCAATTTAGATTGGATTGCACCGATACGCCTAACCATAATTCCATTGCCCGATCTTGATTGTAGATTGCGGTGATTGAAACCGCTAGCAAGGCGAGTACACAAATAAATTCTGCAAGGGCTGGGCAATATGTCGGATAAGATCGCGATCACTGTTTTGGGGTGATCTAATTCACTCTCCCTCTTGTTACTGACATTTCAATTTAACTCGATTAGAGTAGAGTTAGGGAACTCTCATCCTTGCTGGGCAAATCTTTCGCTGAGAAATATATGATTGGCGGTGGTTTTGGTTGGGGGTTTGTGGGTTTTATTTTTCAGCCAAAGTACAGATTTAAATTTTTGCAACAGGGTGATATGCAAGTTGCAAAAAATGGGAACAATAAAGATGGGATTGTACTGTCGAGCAGTAACTACCTGCAATACCATCACTGAAATTATTCAGGAAGGCGTCAATGTTTAAGAGCAAATTATCCAAAGTTATCGTGTCCCTGCTGCGGCGGATTGCTGGTGTTACCAGATCCGGGGCGAAGCGGCTGATGAGAGCAATGCTGCAAGCGCTGATGGCTATGGGCCGCAGGGCAAGACTACCGATGGCGGGGTTTGTGCTGCCGACGGTGACGATGGTGTTGTTGGTAGTGATTTTGTTGACAGTCGCGATTACGCTGCGATCGTTCGATCGGGCGAATACGGCGCGTAACGTGCGCGTGAACCAGCAGGTGCTGGCGGCCGCCACTCCCGCGCTCGATCGGGCAAAAGCGAAAATTGAATATGTGCTGGGTGAAGGCCGGCCTGTGACGGGTACTCCCTCCGATCAACAATTGTACCTGGCGATGTCATCTTACCCAGCCACCCCAACTCCTACAAACCCAGATTTGTATACATTTGGGGGCGAAGAGCGCCTAAAACTTAAAGCTAACCTAGACTCTGCTCCAGCCATATCTCCCGACCTTAAAGTTACAGATCCAGGTTTTAATCTCGAAACAAATGAATCTATAAATACTGCTTGGAGATATCCTGTCGATACAAATAACGATGGTAAATTTGACACTTTTACCCTCTACGGCATATTCTTTCGCAGCCCCCCCCGGATTAAAGGAGGTGCTAATGCAGGCGACTTCACGAGGGAAAGAAAACCGCTGGAAGCAAGAACGCCACCGATGTCGCTTGGGGTATTGAAAGAAGGATGCGAGGCGGCGGCAGGTAATAGTGCTAGTTTGGTAGGTGAATCTGGCTGGTACAGAATAGACGGCAAACTTAAAAAAAGTTTCTTTGTTTACACGGTTAATGTACCGATTACATCGACCGATATATCAGGAAACGGCTTAGACACCAGCAAGTATCAACCGTTCACAGGAACTACCAGCATATCCGCTCTGGAATACCAGCAAGACCAAAGTCTCCTTCCCCTCAGCAACAACGCGGTTGTATATGAAGACGACTTGGATATATCGCCTGGGCCTGAGTTCAATCTAAACGGGCGGATATTCACAAATAGTAATTTGTTCGTTACCAACTTAAATGGGCTAAATAGGACACGACTATATCAAGTCAGCAGTAAGAAATCTTGTTTTTACGAGCAAGAAAATAGCAAAATAGTGATTGGAGGCAATGTTGTTAATGGATGGATGGGGAATACTACCAACACTTCCCAGATCAATGCCGTGGATGTACATCTTTTCAAAAAAACTAGCGACCCGGAACCAAATGTAAGCCCGCCAGCAATTGCAACCGCAACTCAATCTGTAAAAGAAAAGAGCCTTCAGGTACTTTACAACAGCGACGCTTATTCCAAGCGGTTAAATGCGCTAGTAGCAGCTCAAACGCTAGCAGCTCCAACAACTGACCCAGTATCCGTTCAACGAGCGCAGCTTTCTCCTACGAACCTGTCGCGCAAAGATGCCTTAGAATCCTATTTTAAAGATCGGCTGCGGAAAGTTACTTTTGCAGAAGCACCCCTCGGAAGTGACGGAGGAGTAGTGTCTGGGGGTTCTTACCTTCAAGGCAGTGGGGACACTCTCAGACCCCCAGATGACTGGAGCTTTCCTACCCAAGGAACTGCGACGGTAGGTGCTGTCGCCGGAGCGACTGGACTTACTCTGGAACCCAATCTGCCGCCAGCCAACAACCCCGCAAACGTAGAACCCACTGACAGCGAACCGGAATTGGGCAATCGAGTCATTATCGGCAACAACTTGCCAGCACTGCGGTGGGACGGCAGCAAGTTTCTCGGTAGCAATGACACACAAGAAGTTGACGGCGCAGCCACATGGAAAGATGATAATACCGTAAAACGCACCCGCACAACACAAGTGACCAAACTTGCTGACGTGGGGGCGACAGACCGCGGCAACGGTTTAGGGGAAGATAACCCCGCAACTCCTTTCAAAGACGGTTTCTGGGAAGCATCAGCAGCCCAAATACCTAAAACAGCAGTCGATGGCACTGGCGGTTTGCGCGTGATCACCAGTGCAGGAGTTTACGATCGCACTAATTCCTTCCTACCGCCGCCTAAGTGGATAGATGCTGGTGGTAATTTGGTAACAGCTCCCGCTACTTACGACGACCCGGCAACTGGTGTTGAAGAGAAGTACCCAGTCGTCTGGCCCGACTCCATGCCAATGTCACCGCTGGGTCCGGGGTCGCAAGTATATAATAATGGCACCGGGGCCCCTGGTTGGATGGCTTGGCCGACAACAGCAACTGCAGACGGCACGAACTTGCCAGACCCAGACTCAAGTCCTAATTTTGTTGTTGAAACCAACACTAAAAAATTTGCCAAAGGCGACTTGCGGATGCGGGCAACAGCAGTGTATCACTACGAACACAGCGCCTACGACCCACTAGCAGCAACCCAACCAAATCAAGAACCCTATGCCTGCGTCAGCAGCTACTACGACCCCAGCAACGCTTCCACAGCAAAAAACATCACAACGGGAAGCCTACCCGATGTCAGCGGACAGGCAGGAGTGGGTTCACAGCAGGCATTTATCGGCTCCAACAACGGCATCACCTACACATTCCCTCCAACAGCCAGACCGGGTGTTTCCGCTATCGGGGCTAATGGCTTGCTGAGTGGTGGCGATGCAGTTTTGGCTAATCAAGCCAACTTAGTATTCCCCGACGGTCGGTTTGCCAACGGGCCTTTGAGATCGGCTCTCCAAGTGCCCGAAGCCAGTCGCACTTTGGCACAAAAAGCTGCTATTGACTCAACGATTTGTGCCCTAAAAATACTTGAGGGTGACGCCTCGTTCACTCCCGATGCCACATTGATTCCTCACGGGGCTATTCAAGAAGTAGCATTTGTGAACGGGAGAGAAGTCAAGGCGGTCGATCGGGACGACCCGACTACCATCGTCAACGAAGCCTTTACCCTCAGCAGTCCAGTGGGTACAAGCGCAGCAGCAAAATTAACAGGGAATTACAACCAATCTCTAGAAGAACGAGAACCTCTAGAAATTCGTGCTACTCAGCTAGATATCGAACTCTTGCGCGGCAACAGACCTAAAGGTAGTACGACCGAGTGGTTGTTGCCGAACAGCGGGATTATTTATGCTACCCGGGACGACGCATTGCCCGATCGCAGCAATAGAGAAGATCCTGACAGCAGCAAAAGAAAAAGTCCTACAGACAGCCTGTTAGATCCCACGCGCAAGCCTAACGGCATAGTCCTGATTAATGGTCAGAAGCTATTTCGCGGTGGCGCCACCCCCACAACACCAACGAGCATAAACGATATAGTCAGAGAAAAAGGGCTGATTTTGGTATCGAATTTGCCAGTTTACATCAAAGGATTCTTTAACCTTCACGGCACCATCCCGACTCCTCCTCCAGGTGGTACACCCACTTTGGTCAAAGTGGAAGAGTTTACTGATGAGCTGACGCAACCAAGTTGGGGAAATTTTTACTCCCGCGCTGCCCTAAACGACAACTTTGCCTGTCGTGCGGGCGATCCGAGGCTCCCGAAGTGTAAGGACGGCGACTTTTGGAGACAGGCAACTGTGCTGGCAGATGCAGTCCACCTTCTATCGCAAAGTTACCGTTTTGGCTTCCGCAACGAGGGAGATTTTGACCTGAGAAATAATGCGGGCGCTGCTGCTGTATTGCCCCGCAGACAGCAAGGATTTTTCAACAACAACTTTGTTACTAACGGACTGTCCAGCGGAGCGTTTTTAGCTAATGGCAATTTAAAGGCGCCAGCAGATGCGGTAACTGTGACAGACGCTACCTACGCCAGTACCACCACCTCTCCCCCCATTACAAGTTCTTACTTCAACAACTTTGTCACTCCCGTCCAGCGGCGGGGGCCTTTCCCAGAGTATTTGATGGAAGTTTGTACAAAACTGCCAGTTTCTGAGTGTACGGATGCCGACTGGTTTGTCGATCTGACACCGGGAGCACAGCGAACGGCACCCACTGCGCCCAGTACGCCTTATGTCGCACCTAACCCTATTGGCGCTTCTTTTCAAGCTGGCTCGACGGTAGATCCCCCATTGCCGGCATTGCAGCGATTCGCCCGCCGCGTGGCTTTTCAGAGACCTATAAACCCCGCCAATCCACAGCCTCTGGGGATTAATGGAGGAAATATCGCACCAGGTCTCGGCGCTGTCAGAGGCAATAACGCTCTGTGGTTTGCTGCAGTGAATAGTGCGAGTAATGTGGTTTACAATGCTACCAATCTTCCGTATCGGGTCAACACCAACACTACTGCTGCCGGCGCTACAGACGGCAACAAAGTACCTCTACCAACTCTCGCAGCAGCAAGCACTGTACCATTACCAGCAGTAACAGTACCGCCAGCAACGTACAGCTATCGGGGGTCGCAGCCGCTATTGGTGCCAGTTCCGCAGCTCATGGGGGTAACAGCAGTAACAGGCTCAGGCCCATCATACGACCCCCGAGGTACTAAACCCGTACAGGAAACAGGGTGGATACCCAAGGCTGTAGAGACTACATTCAATCTGATTGTTGGAGCAGGCGACACTCCTTCGAGGGCGCTAGACACTGCGTCGGGTGACTTTAACGGCGGTTTGCAAAACTTGCCCCGATACTTGGAACTCTGGCGCACCGGACCAGCAGCTTCTTTTACTTCAATTTCTAATAACGTCCAAGGGTCTTTCATTCAGCAAAACCGCAGCGCTTATAGTACCGCACCCTATCAGCCAATTTTGCCTGATGGCTATCCGACAGCGGCAGTCGATAAGCTCGCCACTTTGTTTTCCACATCCGCCAGTCCTACTACAGCACCTACTCGTCTTACTGGTAGTGAGGAACTAATTACATATAACACGACGAACGGCCCAGCTAGAATTCCATACTTCACCCCGCCCACCCGGAACTGGGGTTATGACGTGGGCTTGCTATCTCAGCCACCTGACTTATTTACCCAAAAGTTCACTACTCCTCCCAAGACTAAGCCGACGGAGTATTTCCGCGAAGTACCTCGCAATGACGATTGGGTAAAAACTTTGATGTGCGGAGTCACGGACAACACTGCTGCTACGCCGGCTACCCAAACCGTCGATCCTACCAATACAACTCAATGCCCCGCTTAACCCTCTAACTTTCCGCCGTGCAATTACTGGAGTCCTATTTATGACTAAGCAAAAACAACACCAAAATTTATCCCAGTCACGAGATGGTGGCTACACGATTATCGAGTCATTGGTAGCGATGATTGTAGTTTCGGTGCTGATGATCGCGATCGCCCCTGTGATGGCTTACTCAGTAGCGACTCGCGTACAAGCGCGGCGGATGGAACTGGCCACCCAGGCGGCGAGATCTTACATCGACGCTCTCAGGACGGGGGCGATCAGACCTAATGATCCAAAAAGCCCAGCAGGTTTTCCTGTTGAAAATTCTGCGCCTCCTACAAGCTCTAGTGGCTTGTATTGCGTTGACTTGGATGGTGGAACTCCCCCCTGTAGTGATGGTAGTAAAAAAGACTTTTACGTTCAGGGTGTTCGTCCCACTGGTGTTAAGCCCACAGACACAGGCTATGCTTTGACTGTTCGCGTTTACAGAGCCGATGGGTTCCCGGGTACGATGACAACTAAACAGCAATCAGTCGCTAATTCCGCTCTTGGGAATCCCCAAGCGCCTTTGGTGGTAATGCAAACGGAGATTCCCCCTACTACACGAGGAGGTACCTCCGCCTATCAATCATTGTGCGATCGGACCGGTGGCTGTAAGTAATAATCAAAGTCGCCGTTATTAAATTTAAAATCGCTCCCCCCCATTTGACAAAGGAAATAGTCAAAATGAAAACTTTACCCAGGTTGCTTCTCAAAAGTCAGCACCAGAAAAACCGCTCCGGGCCAGCTCAAACAGAAAATGGCATGACTCTGGTTGAGCTATTAGTCGGAGCAATTATGGCGTTTTTAATCATTACGCCGATGCTCGGTTTTGTAGTCGATATGCTCAATACCGACAGGAGGGAACAAGTCAAGTCAAATACCGAGCAAGACCTTCAGGCGGCCGTTGATTTCATCGCCCAAGATTTGAGCCAAGCTATTTATATTTACGATAACGATGGAATTACGGCTCTTAAAAACAGCAACAGCCTGCTTCGACCTACTACCGAGCCTGCAGGAACTCCAATTCTCGTATTTTGGAAGCGACAGCTTCAGCCAAAGGCTCTTCCCGTTAGTCCAACAGCCGCGGACACTCCTAACCCAACTAATTGCAAGACTAATACACCATGTAATGACGCCTATGTTTTATCGTTAGTCGCCTACTATCAGATTAATGATAACAATCCTGCATCTATTTGGTGTCAACCATCAGGAGCCAATTGTCCTACCCGTATAGTTCGGTATCAAATTCGAGACGGGCTGAAAGACCCTAAAGCAGTAAGTCCAGCTACCGATCCTTACTATGCTACGGTAGAGCCAGGACAAAAACGCAGTCTAGCTTACAATCCACGTTTTGACCTCAGTAAGCCCCTGGAGAATGTGACGGCATCAAACGAGGATTTGGGGTCTGGTGAAGTATTAGTTAATTACCTCGACTACGGCAAAGAGCCGAAATTAATAGGGGATGAATGTAGGACCGCTTTGGGGAACCCCACTACCCAAACAGGATCTACAACCTCCCCAATTCAAGAAGACACTCTAAAAGTAACAGATAGAACAAACGAGATCAACAGCTTCTACGCTTGTGTTGATACAGAAAGAAATGTAGCCAGAGTTACTATCCGAGGAAATAGCCTGCGCCGCATTCAAACTGATGCTGATTATGACGCCAAGAAATCGGCATATTTCCCAACAGCAACCGTGCAAGTACAAGGGCTAGGTTCGTTAGGAAAGTAACTTAGGTATGAAACACATTTCCCAATCGCAGTCGGCTGAGAAACAATAGGAGATTACCATGAAAACCCCACCAATATTATTAAAACTTTTGCATAACTCGGCTGCCAAGCCCAGCCCTAATTTCAACAAAACTGCATCCAGAAAAAGCGATGGAGGATTCACCCTTTTAGAAGTGCTCGTGATAGCATTAATCATAGGTATATTCAGCTCGATCGCCGCTCCAAGCTGGGAGGCATTCATCAACAGACAAAGAGTTCGCACTGTGAACGATCGCGTTTTCCAATCATTACGACTGGCACAAAGCGAAGCAAAGCGAACTAAGAGCAGTGTCACAGTTACATTCCATTACGATCCTAATCCGGCAGCTAATCCGGTAGCTGACCCACCAACAGTTACATTTAGCCCCCCACTACCTACGGGAGGTAGTACGCAGACGTTAAATGCTGGAGGCGAAATTAAGCCCGGCACTATTGCGCTTACCTTTAATAAACCTGATTCTACAGATCCTAAAAAATCATCGCTCGTTTTTGACTACCAAGGCAATCCCTCCACAACTCAGTTTGTAGTCACAGTTGCTCCATCTCGCGGTGGTGCTAAGCAGTGCGCGAGGGTAGAAACTCTCATAGGAGGAATGAGAACTGCTGAAGGAACAGAATGCAACTAACTGGCTGTCGATGGTAGCTTTCAATAAATTTAATCTTAATCTCTAACAGCAATTCCGCATAAGTTCGGTCTTGCTAAAAAATATTAACTTAAATTATTTTATATTTCAAATCCTCTTAAAACTGTCAAAAAATGTAGCTAGAACTAAAACAAATAATCATCCAGCCAGGAAATTAACTATTACTAAAAGACATAAGCTGGCCGATGTTTAAAACCCTACTAACAGAATTAGGAGAAAGTCACGCATCCCGACTTTCATACAGCAAAGCAACATTAGAAATCATGGTTCCGCTAATGGAACACGAAGTTACCAAAGTCCTGATTAGCGACTTAGTAAAAATTCTCCTTAAAAAATTAGACATCGAATTTTGACCTCTGGGTTCTACCACATTCAAAAATGAAAACATCGCTGAAGGAGTAGAACCAGATACCTGTTTTTACATCCAAAACGAAGCCGCAGTCAGAGGCAAAAACCGCATCGACTTAGAAACAGACCCACCTCCCGATTTAGCCATAGAAATCGAGCTCACCTCCCGCACTCTGTTCAACAACTACGAAGCATTAGGAGTTCCCGAATTGTGGCCCTACAACGGCCGCAACCTGCAAATGGGCGTATTGCAAAATGGAAAATACATACAGTCCGATCGCAGTCTCCAGTTTCCCAACCTCCCCATCACCGAACTCATCCCCCAGTATTTAGAACAAAGCAAAACAGCCGGCCGAAACGTCGCCATGAAAGCCTTTCGATATTGGGTAAAAGCGCAAATTTAGCGGGGCGATGACAAAATTGCAGTAGCGAAACCGCACAACCGTTTCCTTACCCGCTTTTTGAAATTGGTGAGGACGAAGACCAACAGTCACAAATAAAAGTTAAATTTTAGATGTAGTTGCGCTCGATTCGCTCTTTTCTAAGATTAAGAGCGAATCGAGCGCAACAACATACCTTCGGGCGATTTATGCGATTTGGCGATTTATGCGATCGGGCGATTTATGCGATCGGGCGATGACAAAATTGCTGTAGGGAAACCGCACAACCGTTTCCTGACAACCGTTTCCTTACCCGCTTTCTTAAATTTGCATAAATTTTCAGTAAATACCGATCTATGCACTCCCCAAACCCAAAAGTTAAAATATAGCCAATAAAAAATAGCTCCTCCTAGCTGTTTTTTTTGCCCGCTAAATATCAGGGAGTGCATCTACGTGTCAATAAATAAAACGCTCAAAGGCAGAGCCACTACACCTGCCGCAGGTTTTACAATGATTGAGCTATTGATAATTATTTTAATCATAGGAATATTTAGTGCGATCGTCACCCCCTCCTGGCTGATGTTCATCAACAACCAGCGTTTAAAGGCATCGCTCGATCGAGCTTATTGGGCAATGGAACTTGCACACAGCAACGCCAAACGTGACAAAGTTTCATGGCAAGCCAGCTTCAAACCAGTAGGAGAAAATGTACAAATAGCAGTTCACCCCGCCGACATTTCCCCAGCCCAAGTCCCAGTCAGTCAATGGAAAAACCTAGAACCGCAAATTCAAATAGATACACTTATCAACGACAAAGGAGGATATGAAACAACACTACTCCCAGTAAATGAAAACAACGAGCAAAAAGAAAACGGTACAATCCGGCGAGTCATGTTCAACCATCGAGGTTGCCCCGTATCCCGAAGCGACCACGACTGCACCCTAACGAGTATAAGAGCCAAAGGAACCCTAACGTTATATCATCCCAACTTAAGAAACAGCCAACGCTGCATCATCATTTCCACTCTCCTAGGCCATAAACGCATCTCCCAAAGACAACCCAAAGCTCAAGACAAAAGATATTGTTACTGAGTCACTGATGTAGGGTGCGTCAGGGAAAACGATATTACCCGAAATCAGAACACGGCAGTGCCCAAGGCGTGTCAACCTCAGCCAACCATCTGCCAGTCCGCGAGTCCGCCAGGGAATGAATTCCACCGGGCTTATAGCTAAAGTCCTCTCAAAGAGGACTGAAGAACTCATGAGTCGTCTTCAGACGACTTTAGCTTTGAGGCAGGGGTTTCAACCCCTGCCGGACTATTGGTTGTACGTTAATTTGACAGCAATGGGCATTGCCACGTCCTCAATAGCCCTGTTGTTGATCGTTATCTTCGAGGTCAATTCCTGACGCCACATCTCAGATATAATCAACTACTTCTTACTCGGCGCAATCTTCTCAATAGAAATCAGCGACTCCATCACCGACTCCACAATCGGCGCCGCCACCGTCCCCCCCGAACCGTCCTTAGGCTCGTCAATCACCGCCAAAACGACATACCGAGGAGCCTCCACAGGCATAATCCCCACAAAGCTAGTAATAATCGCCTTGTCAGAATAACCCCCACCAGCATTAGCTTTTTGAGCCGTACCCGTTTTTCCAGCAATCCGATACCCAGGAATTTGTGCAGCTTTCCCCGTACCACCATCAACCACAGTTTCCATCATTTCTAACACCTGTTTAGTAGTTTCCGGCGAAAAAACCTGCTTCGGAACCGGCCTCGGAAGCTTCCAATAAGCTTCACCGTCCCTATCAAAAAGTCCCCGCACAACGTGAGGAGTCACCAACTTGCCACCGTTAGCCAAAGCGCCGTTAAGCTGCACCAACTGCATCGGAGTAATCGAAAAACCTTGCCCAAAAGCCGTAGTAGCAACTTCCACCGGAGAGTTAATAAATTGCTCTCGATTTTTAAGCTGACTGGTTACTTCAAAAGGCAAATCAGTTCCCGCAGTTTGTCCGAGTCCGAGTTTTTCTAAAGCTTGATAGTAAAGAGAAGCTTTCATACTTCTCATTACGTGCACCATCCCCACATTGCTAGAATGTTTCAAAATCTCAGTAACAGTCGAAGGGCCGCGCGCCCCTGCTTGTTTGTAATCGGAATTTTGGATAGTCCAGCCATCCATGAAAATCCGACCTTCGTCTTTAAACACACTATTAGGTTTCACCGCACCCGCTTCCAGAGCGATCGCCACATTAATCGCTTTAAAAGTCGAACCAGGCTCATAAACATCAGTTACAGCCCAATTTTTATAGCGCGACAAATCGAAATTAAAATATTGATTCGGGTCATAAGAAGGTTCCGCTACAACTGACAGCAATTCCCCGTTACGGGCATCCATCACAATCACCGTGCCCCGCTTCGCATCGTGTTCCTTCATTTTTTCCTTAAGCGCAGTTCGGGCAGCCCGCTGCAAGCGAGTGTCGATCGTCAATTGCAATTTCAAATCATCAAGCTGCACAAATCCCGCCGTCAGCCGATCGGGAACCCAACTCCCATTGCTCGACCTGCTAAACTGAATCGACGGCATCGATCGTTCCAACAAATTCTGCTGGCTGTATTCCACCCCAGCTTGTCCCTTCCGTTCCCCGTCCACATAACCGAGGATATCCGCCGCCAACTCCTGCTGCGGGTAAAAACGCTGCTGCTGCCGCAGCAACTCCAAGCCATCCACCAGACTATCTTTAATTTGCATCTGAGCGACGCGATCGGCAACCTCTTGAGGCAGAGACTCCGCAATAGTAATACCGCTTTCAGCAAGATTAAACCTGCGTATCAATTCAGTTTCCGACGTAGTGCCCGGACTCAGTTCGAGCGCCAGCATCGGAGCCAATGTAGCAGCAATTTCCGCCTTGGAGTGGTTAAACAACTTCGGGTGAGCGTAGAGCGTGTACACCTCTCTGTCGATCGCCAAAACATTCCCTGCGCGGTCAACTATCGGGCGTCTCGGTACAAACGGCTTCGTTTTGAGAGTTTGCTGCTGCTCGGCCTGTTTACGCAGCGCCGGAGCTCGCGTCACCTGCAAATAAAACAAATTCACAGCCAGCCCCAGCCCCCCCAGCATCAACACGGCCCACACGGCCCACAAACGGAACTTGCTGCGCTTTAAACGCTCCACCGGCCGCCCCCAAGATGCAGCCGTCTGTTGTGGCGATCGGCCGAAACTGCCCGAAGATCTAGGTTTGGCTGGTTTTTCCCACCCTGTGCGAGCGCCTGCCTGTTTTGTGCGTTTGAAATTCGGCGATCTGTAGCGGTCAAAACGGGGGTCGTAGCTCATGGCATTAAAAATTCAATAGCAAGTTAGAGCGTTTTAGAAGTTATAATTTATAACTTAAATCTTAAAATATAAAATTCACGACTTGGGAATGAGCAGTCCCTATCAAGGTTGGGCTCACACCTACAGTTGCATTCTGTTTTTTGAAGTGGTGTTAATTATTTTTAATTTGTAACTTCCGGTTGGAAGCAGAAAATCGATCGCGACTTGCAAAAAAGTCAAAAAGGAAATTAGATCCTGGAATTTTCAGGCCCGCGGACACTCAGGCCCTCGGGCGCTCTACGCTTTGACACAGGTTTAATAGCCCAGCGGTGTTTCCACACCGCCTCCCTTCTTGAGAGCGGGCTCAGAATTTGGTGCCGCAACGGGCGATCGAGTTTCAGGGGCCGGCTGCAAGAAAATTGTGTCCCCAGGATTCTGCGGAGCCAAACCGGTTTCTGGATTTTGGGCTTCTTTAGCAAGTTGGTGTTTCAAGACTTCACTAGAAGCACTCAATTGCTGTTCCCGGAGGCGCAGAGTTTCCAGCTTTTGATACTCCTGGCTCCAGCGCTGCTCGCCGTAAACTGTCAAGCCGTAGAGACTCAGAGCACCGCCCAAAAGCATAAGTGCTGCCACTGAGGAGGCGCGCTGTGCCTGCAGGAGCGATCGCAACCACACTGGCTGCTGCTGGCGAGCTGGCATGACTTTCAGCACCGATGCGGACTGCCGAACCTGAGCCTGTTCGTCTGCTGGCGAGTAGTTGGGCAATACCGGCCCTGTCTTCGCCCGCCTAGCCCGGGCAATAGAAGTAACTTTGCTTTTGGCTGGGCCAGCAGAGGGCTTGCGGGTCGATCGGGAGCGGGGAGAATCCGGGGATCTGATAGCAGCGGTCATAGAGTTCACCAATACGTAAAGTGGGGTAGCTTCAGCTTGATTGAGGTTAAGAGTTTTTTGTCTCCAGAGCCCCAGTTGTGGCAATCTGGGTTCGATCGGTTATCCTTACCAAAGATACCTCACAAGCCAACCAACCCATCCTACCACTGGTCTCTTTGACTTCAGGATTTGCCAAAAAAAAAGAAATCTTTGCTGGTTAGCGATAATCTATGTGAAATTTATGAATAAATGCAGTATTGTAATCAACGAGCGAATCGTTGAGCTATTCGTGCCAGCATTGTTTCTGAAGTACACTATTCCCTTCCTTGCGATGGGTTTTCAGTCTTAAGGAGTTTTTATGAACAAGGGATTAATTCGTTTGACTTTGGTAGTGGGCTTGGCAGTAGCCCTCGGCGCCTGCGGCGGAGAGGGCGGCACTGGCGGCGGTGGCTCTAGCCCCTCTCCGGGCGGCGCTGGCGGCGCTGGCGGCACTGGCGGCGCTGGCACTACTACTTCTCCTACTTCTTCCCCATCTCCAAAGTCCACTCCTGGGAGTGGTGGAGCTGGGGCTGGTGGGGCTGGTGGAGCAGGGGCTGGTGGAACAGCTTCCCCTTCTCCTAAAAAGTCTCCCTAACTAGGGCGATCCGAGAGTGTTTGCCCAACGAGCCTAGCCTCCAGGTGAAAAATCGTTCGCTCCTCGCATTTTTTCATCTCAGGGGTCTAGGTCTCAAGTTGGGTGTTAGTTGTAGTCTGATGCTTTTACTAAAGTTTCAGTACGTCCCCTTAGTGCCGCAAAGTCCGCTTAGCGCTGGGTTACAAGGGCTTTAGCTTTCAAGTGGAAAATTTGACTCCCGGGGCATGGAGGTTTTGAAACTCAAGCCTCTGACGGGAGGTTTGAAGACAGTGCCAGTGCTGCTGCCTCAACTCGAAGGTCAACCGGAGGCGATCGCAGACTTGAGGCAAATTTTGCACTGTCGATCGAGTCTCGCTTTCTTTCCCCGCCACTGTGGCTCGCAGACGAGAGGAAAGCAAGTTGAGCTTTGGATGCTCGTCGAAGACTTCCTCGATGAGAGCATCCGCATGGCTACTCGATTTGTTTACTAAGAGTTTCGCATCGGTGCGGGCAAGCAAATCGACCCGTCTGTTTAGAGCCAGTTTAGTGATTCAATTGGCGCCGCGCCACTTCGGTATTAACCCTGCCTCGCCAAAACTCGCTCCAGTTGCGCCTGAGTGCTGCTTTAAACCTATAGCACCGTCGC
Source organism: Microcoleus sp. MON1_C1 (assembly GCF_036701945.1). Classification (NCBI taxonomy): domain Bacteria; kingdom Bacillati; phylum Cyanobacteriota; class Cyanophyceae; order Oscillatoriales; family Microcoleaceae; genus Microcoleus; species Microcoleus sp. MON1_C1. The sequence continues at coordinate 26,848 of NZ_JAUBRO010000024.1, forward strand.
TGGTAGGATGGTGCTAGTTTGCTAGGCGATGCCTTGAGCATGGCTGATATTCCTTGCTGCTGTCGCCATGCTGAGTCCTTTAGCTTTAATTCCTCAATACCGAGTTGAGCATCCTTGGCTGTTTGAGCGTATTGCCCCAATTCACCGAATTTGTGGGGAAACCCAGCCTCCGTGAGGTGAAATTCTACCGATCGGGCGATCGTGCCTGCCTGAAAATTCCCGGTAAACTATTAACTGCTGCCCAACACTTACAGTGTTGACCCTCCTGCAGTGGCAAATAGACAATAGTTTAAAAAAATTTAATATCACATTTTAAATAAGAAGTCAAGGACATTTGGGAGAGAAGATAAATTTTTCAATTTGTTTTAATATTTCTATACGATGTTAGCAGTAAAACCCCAGCTCGGCGGCCGGCAAGGCAACAGCCGGCTGTGTGTGCAAGGGCGCGCGCTGGATCAGCAGCAGGCAAGATCGTGCTAATCAGTGGTAGGATCAGCGATCAAAAATGTATCGAAATGTAAAGTGCAGTGCCACTCTAGGTTTTGAAAGCCATTTAGTTAAAAGATTGAGGTAAGTAGTTTTATGCCCGCGACCGTCCCCTTTGAACAGATTGACCGCATTGTTGGGAATCAGCACCACGATCCATTTGAAGTGCTAGGTCCTCACGCGATCGAAGAAAATGGCAAAAAAGTCTGGGTCGTCCGAGCTTATCTGCCGAATGCGGATGCGGTATCGGTAGTTGTGCCGGAGGCCAGGGCCGAATACCCGATGAAATCAGAGCATCACCCTCACTTTTTTGAATGTACGATCGAAACCCCAGAACTAGCAAACTATCAACTGCGGGTCAAAGAAGGAGAACACGATCGCTTTATCTATGACCCCTACGCCTTTCGATCGCCCAAACTCACAGAATTTGACATTCACTTATTCTCAGAAGGCAACCACCACCGGATTTACGAAAAACTGGGAGCACACCTCACCGAAGTAGACGGCATCACAGGAGTATATTTTGCCGTTTGGGCCCCGAATGCCCGAAATGTATCAGTTTTAGGAGATTTCAACTATTGGGACGGCCGCAAACATCAAATGCGGAAATCGCAAAACGGCATCTGGGAATTATTTATTCCGGGACTATCCGTGGGAACTTCCTACAAATACGAAGTGAAAAACCAAGACGGACATCCCTACGAAAAGTCCGATCCTTACGGTTTCCAGCAAGAAGTGCGGCCGAAAACAGCATCAATTGTCACCGACTTAAACACCTACACTTGGAACGACAGCGCTTGGATCGAAAAGCGGCGGCACACAGACCAACTGACGCAGCCGGTTTCGGTTTACGAATGCCACATCGGTTCTTGGCTGCACGCCGCTACTGACGAACCCGCCGTGCTACCAAATGGGGAAATACAACCCGCCGTGCAAGTTTCGGAACTGAATCCCGGGGCGCGCTTTCTGACTTACCGGGAATTGGCCGATCGGCTGATACCCTACGTCAAAGATTTAGGATTCACTCACATCGAAATGCTGCCGATTGCCGAGCATCCTTTCGACGGTTCTTGGGGCTATCAAGTCACCGGTTATTTCGCCCCAACTTCCCGCTACGGCACACCTGAAGATTTCATGTATTTTGTTGACCAGTGCCACGCCAACGGCATTGGCGTACTCGTGGACTGGGTACCGGGACATTTCCCCAAAGACGGCCACGGTTTGGCTTTCTTTGACGGAACTCACTTGTACGAACACGCCGACCCCCGCAAGGGCGAACACAAAGAGTGGGGAACCCTAGTATTTAACTACGGCCGCAACGAAGTGCGGAATTTCCTAGTATCAAACGCTCTGTTTTGGTTTGACAAGTACCACATCGACGGGATTCGCGTAGATGCGGTAGCCTCGATGCTTTATTTGGATTACTGCCGCGAACCCGGAGAATGGCTGACCAACCAATACGGAGGGCGTGAAAATATCGAGGCGGCGGATTTTCTGCGTCAGGCGAATCACGTCATTTTTAGCTATTTCCCAGGTGCGCTGTCGATCGCCGAAGAATCTACCTCTTGGCCGATGGTATCTTGGCCGACCTATGTAGGCGGTTTGGGCTTCAACCTGAAGTGGAACATGGGTTGGATGCACGATATGCTGGACTATTTCCACATGGACCCGTGGTTCCGCCAGTTCCACCAGAACAACATAACTTTCAGTATGTGGTACAACCACAGCGAGAATTTCATGCTGGCTTTGTCCCACGATGAGGTAGTCCACGGCAAAGCCCACATCATCGGGAAAATGCCAGGGGACGAATGGCAAAAGTTTGCAAACGTGCGCTGTTTGTTTACTTTTATGTTTGCTCATCCCGGAAAGAAAACGATCTTTATGGGCATGGAGTTCGGCCAGTGGCACGAGTGGAACGTTTGGGGAGATTTGCAGTGGCAGTTGCTGCAATTCGAGCCGCACCAAAAGTTGAAGCTGTTTTTTAAAGATTTGAACAATTTGTACCGCAGCGAAACGGCACTTTACAGTCAAGATTTTGCTGAGGATGGGTTTGAGTGGATTGATTGCAGCGACAACCGGCACAGTGTCGTGGCATTTGTGCGCCGAGAGAAGGATGGCGACGAGTTTGTGGTGATCGTGTGCAATTTTACGCCCCAGCCGCACTCTCACTATCGCGTAGGAGTGCCGGAACCAGGTTTCTATACGGAGTTGTTTAACAGCGACGCCCGGGAATACGGCGGCAGCAATATGGGGAATTTGGGGGGCAAGTGGACTGAGGAGTGGTGGTTCCACAACAGTGCTTATTCGATCGACTTGTGTTTGCCACCTTTGGGGGTGTTGATTTTAAAGCTCGATCGGGCAAAAACAACCGCCAAATCTCAAGAGTTTTAAGTTGTGAGTCGTGAGAGTTTTGAGTTAAGAAAAATCAAAACTTTATCAAACCTAAAAATTTGAGGGTATTCAGAAACCCGGTTTCTCCAAGAAATCGGGTTTTTTTTGTTTTGTTGTTGTGGTGAATATCTCGACGGGGTGACAAACCCGTCAAAATACCTACTGAGGGCGGAGCGTTGCATAATAGCGGGAGGATTTTGATTTTTTTTGTAGGTGTGGCCATACCCCCGAAGGCGTGTATTTTCACAGCAGGCGGGACGCTTAACCCATACTCCCCACAAGAATCATCCTCCAATTGTGCCAAGCCGAATTAATGATAATTAGGCGCAATAAACTACCCTTTTTTCAGATGTGTATCAGGGCTATGTTCTTGATTATATCTATGTTCTGACGGGGTTGTCATCCAGGGAAGTGCGTAAATCATGTTCTTTTGTAAGTGGTATTAATTACCAATGCCAATTTTTCATGCCCAATTTTTACTTCTCAAATTTTAATTTCGAGTATCGGAAGCGCCAAGATTATAAGAAACTTTTGACGGCTCAACTGTTACAACTTCCGAAATAGATTGTTCTGCCACTGCCTCTAAAGTTGGCAGTGGTAGATGCTTCATTTCCCAAACTTTCAGCAAAATTAGATATTCATAAAAAGCTTGCAGCGTGCACCAAGCCAATCCCGCTTGGCCGTCAAGAAATCCGCCCAGTAAAATATACATATAGAAAAAGCGCACCACAGGCCGCAAAGGCAAGCGCAAAGAAAAATCTTTCAAAGCGCGGCGCCTTTCCACCTCCGACGCGCCAAACAATAAATCCCACCAATTTACTTGGCCCGCTTCTAATTGACGGAGAGTTTCAGCCGCCTCGTCAGTCGAGTAGCGGTTGTGCTTTTCAATCCAGCGGGAAAGACCTTTGCTGCAAGTATAGTGAGGGTAAGTTTCCTTCAAAAAGTGAGTGGGCCCGTTGCAGACTTCCCGTTCAGTGTGACCGTAGTCAGTAAACCACACTCGGTCTTTGCGAAAGAGACGCATTTGATAACGGGGATATTGAGTGCTGCGGCGAATCCAGCGCTCCATAAATATTACTTTTTCAGCTACGTAATAGCCGATATATTCTTGACTTTCGATCGCCTTTAAGCATTCAGCAAACAGTGCAGGCGTCATCCGCTCGTCTGCTTCGAGGATGTAAACCCATTCGTACTTGCACGGGACTTCTTGGAGCATCCAAGTCCGCTGGCGTCCGTGAGTTTCAAAGCGGTGCTGCACTGTTTGCACGGCATAGTTCTGAACAATCTCAAGGGTGCGATCGGTGCTGAAAGAATCAACTACAATGATATCGTCACAAAGCAGTGCCGATTCAATGCAAGCGGCGATATCAATCTCTTCGTTGTAAGTCAGAATATAAATGGAGAACATTCCCAGCTTTCAGTAAGGGCAAACTATTGGGTAAACAAACTATTTCTCAGGGATGTCTCGACCAGCGCGATCCCTGCCAGCGCCGGTCAATTTTTGCGGCGGCCGAACCGCATAATTCCCATACTTCTCAATCCCGTCCAACCAACAGTAATGTAGCCGATCGCTAACAGCAAACTGGTGATTCCCGTCTGCAAACTCGAATTTCTCGATCGAGTTCTTAACTCTTTCTCTTTTTGTTGCTTGCGGGTGCGAATCTCGTTGCGAGCTTGATTGGGCAGTTCTTGGGCTTGCTGTTCGAGGAATTTGTCGAGGGCTTTCGGGTCATTTTTCGACTCCTGAAGCACAGCTTTCCATTCCTTGGGAACCTCTGGACTCTTGAGTGCTTGTTGCAGCTTCCCGTCGTCTTGTAGCAGTGCGGCTATCTGGGTGCGACGCTGGCTTTTGAGCTCTTCTACCTGAGTTTTAAATTGAGCGCTTTTAAGTTGCGCCTCAAGTTGACCTTCGGCTTGTCCCGCTTCTTGATCGACTTGAGCCAGAGCATCCTTGAGTTCCAAACGAGTATTGTTGAGGTGAACGGGAACCAGAGATAGGTAAACTAGACCTAACAAGCTGGAAATCAACAGCGCCCAGAATCGCAAGTCCAGCCCAACATTGCGTCGCTCAATAGAGACTCCACTGCTGCTGTCTACCCAAAAGCCAGTCATCAGCAGGGCGATACCGATCAAAGGAATAATGCCCCTGTCAACTATCTGAGTTGCAGCAGCCAACTGCCAGCCTCGATTGAGAAGGTCTGAACTTTCTCCCGGCAGCGACAGAACAATGCAGTCAAGCAAAGCAGAGAGAATCAAGATAATCCCGACTACTTTTAGAGTTCGAGCAGCTACTGAAGAAAATTGACGGCTATTACTTGCTTTCATAATTCGTGTTAGATAATTCTACACCTTTAGATTCAAGGGGGTAGTTGAGTGGATTTTGTTGAAGGAGTTAAGCTATTTTCCACCAAAATAGCTGCTTCGGGTACCGAACTCGACTTTCCTCTGGGTTTTCACAGACTGCAGTTGCGAGCCAAAAGGTCGAGTTTCTGAGCAGCTATGCAGAGTGGGACACAGGAGGCTGTAGGCTTCTGGGCTGGCTGTAAAGCTTGGTCAAGATAGCGTCCAGAAACTCCAGCAAGCAACTGCTGGCTTCTTCTATAGTCTGACGAATCCAGCGTAAAGATGAGCTCTACACACTTGGGTTCCTGGTTTTAACTAGCTTTCGCTCGCGCGGCCGTGCCAGAAATAATAGACACAGGAGGAGCGCGTTTCGTTGGGTTTCACCCCCTAGGGCTCCCACCACCCGATCGCCTGCCCGAGGGGGTGGAACTACATCCCTTGTCTTATAGTAATTGATATAAGAGAGGGCGGGAATAAATAATTGTTTACCAACCTTTTTAACCTCCAATTACCAACAGCACGATACCGCAGTCACAAATACACGAGTAGCGGTTTTTTACTTGGGAATTCTGTTTACTATATCACGTTGTTGCAGGTAATTTTTACTTATCCCTTCTTGCTTAATAGTCACAAATTACTAATCACTATTTACTCATCGGCAACTATTAATTATGGTCAGGTTGAAGAATTTATTATTCAATAGTAAAAGTGCAAAGCTTCACATTTTTTGGTAGGATAATTTTGACCGCTGTTCAAATTGGGTGGTAATGACTGCAATGATTTCTGATGTTTACACGTTGAGAGAACTGGAAAGATCGATCGCATCCGATCCGGACAAGTGGCGTCCGATCGTGTTTACTAACGGCTGCTTCGATATCCTGCACTGCGGTCACGTCCGCTATTTGCAGGCGGCAAAAAATTTGGGCCGATCGCTCGTTGTGGGTTTGAATAGCGACGCCAGCGTGCAAGCTATCAAACCGCAGCAGCCGGGATTGCCGCCCCGCCCGATCGTACCGGAAAATCAGCGAGCCGAAGTGTTAGCCGCTCTCAAACCAGTAGACGCCGTAGTAATTTTTTCGGAGATTACAGCAACTAAACTGATAAATATCCTGAAGCCTGATATATACGTTAAAGGAGGCGACTATCAAGTCGAAACTCTGCCGGAAGCACCGGCCGTTATCGCCGGAGGTGGCAAGATTTCCTTGATCGAAATAGAAGTTCCGAGTTCTACCAGTGCGATCGTCAAACGCATTTTACAATTAGGTACTTAACCCTTGATCGCAAACAGCAAACAGTGAGCTAAACTCAGAAGTTGCCCCATCAAAAAACACGCTTGGTGCGATATCTCGTACAACTTCATCCCAATTGCTAAGCAGGAGATAATTTTAATGGAACTCACAAGCAATAACACGATCGCGGAAATCATACAAAGACACAAAGCAGAGTTACTAGCAGACTGGCTCAAAGAACTGCAAAATACCGGGCTGCGGCGGGACGACTTGATGAGAGCCAAAGAATTGCGCTCTGAGTGTCAAGAGTTCTTGCAATTGCTCCACATTGCAGTCGGACACGGTAACTTTAGCGACATCCAGACACCCGAATGGGAAAATATGCGGGTGTTGCTAGCAGAAGTTTCGCGATCGCGCGTTCAGAGAGGCTTTACTCCCTCAGAGATAGCGAGTTTCATTTTATGCTTCAAAAAGCCATTGTTCGATCGGCTTTGTCATGAACTGACAGAAAACCGCGACGCACTTGTCGAGCAACTTTGGCTTTCCACCAGTTTATTAGACCAGCTTGGCCTTTGGGTGACAGAAATCTTTCTCAAAGCTCGCGAAGAAGTCATCGAACGCCAGCAGCAAGAAATGCTGGAATTGTCAACACCCGTAGTCAAACTTTGGCAAGGCATTCTCGCTTTACCCATGATCGGGACTCTCGACAGTGCCCGCACTCAAATAGTAATGGAAACTCTGTTGCAAGAAATCATGGAAACCGGCTCAGAATTTGCGATTTTAGACATTACAGGCGTGCCGACTGTTGACACTTTAGTTGCTCAACATTTATTAAAAACTGTAGCAGCCGCCCGTTTAATGGGTACTGAGTGCATCATCAGTGGCATTCGCCCGCAAATAGCTCAAACCATAGTGCACTTGGGAGTTGACTTGCAGGATATTCTCACAAAAGCTACTTTAGCAGATGCTTTTAAAGTCGCGTTGCAGCGCCAAGGTTTAATTATAAAAAATCTTAAAGAGGAAAAGTAAAAATATTGCTATCTGACATGATAACTCAAGTAAATGTTAGCAAGTAGGGGAATTTATGGAACGAATACCGATTCTTCAAATGGGAGAATTTTTGCTAGTAACAATTCAAGTAGATATGCACGATCGCTTAGCAATGACGCTGCAAGATGACCTGACGAACCGCATCGTCAAAACAGGTGTCAAAGGTGTGTTAATAGAAATTTCTTCCCTCGAAATTGTTGATTCTTTTATCGGTCGCATTATCAACAATATCGCTAGTATGTCGCGAATTTTAGATGCGGAAACAGTTGTGGTCGGGATGCAGCCAGCGGTTGCTATTACCCTCGTTGAGTTGGGGCTTTCCCTGACAGGAGTTCGCACAGCTTTAAGCGTTGAAAAGGGCATGATTTTGTTAAGAAAATCCTTGGGTTGGTCTCTTGACGAGCAAGGGTAAGCAATCGATTAATTGTCCCCTGACTGAGGCACAGGCAGTCAAGAAACCTAGTTTGTTTGTAGATACCTTGTTGACAAACAGAAGATTTCTTACGAAAGGGCTTACGCACTCAAGGGGGTTAAATCAAGGGTTTAAGATTCCTGCACTATGTTCTATTTTGAGAGAAAATCGTAGTAAGTGCGTAAGTCCTATTAGGAGAAACTAAGTTGATGAGCGTAAGTCCTATATTTTGGGGAGAAGTTCTATTTTGGTACAGTAGCCGCCATGTCAAAACGTGAGATACTAGAAATCCGATCGTCATCCGATATAGTCCACGTCCGACAGCAAGTGCGAGCTTGGGCTGTAGCAATGGGATTCGGTTTATTAGACCAAACGAAAATCGTTACCGCAGCCAGCGAACTCGCCCGCAATACTGTAGACTACGGCAAAGGGGGAACTGTAACTCTCGAAACGCTCCAATTAGGAACCCGCAAAGGGCTGAGGCTGATATTTGAAGACAAGGGCCCGGGAATTCCAGACATCGAATTGGCAATGACTGACGGTTATACTTCTAATCACGGTTTGGGTTTGGGACTCAGTGGTTCTAAACGGTTGATGCACGAATTTGAGATTGTTTCCAAAGTGGGTAAGGGAACTAAAATTGCGATCGTCCGCTGGCGCTGAAGAAGTAATACGATTTGAGAGTTGAGATTTTAGATTAAAAAATTGGGAATGAGTGAGGACGATCGGGGTTTGGAGCTTGCGTATAGTTGTATTATTTTTTAAATTGGTATAAAGAGTAACCAGCAAAGCCAAGAAGTGATTCTTGGAATCCCACACCATACCCGCAGAGGGTTGGCGTATGGAGGATTTCATTATGAGAACTGATAAAAAATGATAGATGCCGTAGCCTTGCCCGTAACAGAAGAAAGTCAAGTCGGAGAAGCGCGGCGAATCGCAGTCGCCCTGGCGGCCGAAGTCGAATTTAACGAGACCGATCGCGGTAAAGTCGCAATTGTTACCACCGAAGCAGCAAAAAACGTGGTCAAGCACGCCCGCGAAGGAGAACTTTTGCTGCGAACATTAAAAACAACGGCAGGATATAGCATTGAAATAGTAGCGCTAGACCGGGGGCAGGGCATGGCAAATGTCGCGCTGTGTCTGCGGGACGGTTTTTCTACAGCGGGAAGCCCTGGAACAGGACTGGGGGCAATTAAACGCCTCTCTAATTTTTTTGATATTCATTCTGTACCAAAACTCGGGACAGCCTTATTAGCGCGGCTGGAACCGACCCAAAATAGCCGGGAAGCCTTCCAAAACAGCAATTACTTGGAATTTGGGGCGATCCACTTGCCGAAAGTAGGAGAGCAAATTTGCGGGGATTCGTGGGCGACAGAAAATCACCTTGACAAAAACCTGATTTTAGTTGCAGACGGGCTCGGCTACGGGGATTTGGCGGAGGAAGCGTCTCGCGAAGCAGTGCGCGTATTTCAAGAAAACGCCAAACTCGGGCCGAAAGCAATTTTAGAGAAGGCGCACGCTGCTTTAAAAAATACCAGAGGAGCGGCTGCGGCGATCGCCCAAATAGATCCTACCCAACAAACAATTTGTTTTGCCGGAATTGGCAACATCAGCGGTGTAGTTGTCACAGATAACCAAAGCCGCAGCATGGTTTCCTACAACGGCACAGTTGGACATATGATGCGAAAAGTAGCAGAATTTGTCTATCCTTGGTCGCAGCAGTCCCTACTCATCATGCACTCTGACGGTTTGGCGGCGCAGTGGAATTTAAACCGCTACCCGGGTTTAGCCTCCAGACATCCTGCTTTAATCGCAGCCGTGCTCTACCGGGATTTCAAACGCACTCGCGATGACATGACAGTTATAGTAGCCAAGGTGAGAGAAGCAGCGTGAGTTACCCAATCCTGACGACGGAAGTCCGCTTTGAACAAGACATCGTACAAGTACGCCAAAGAGCTCGCCAAATTGCTAAAGGGCTGGGATTCGATTCCCAAGTACAAACCCGCATCGCCACAGCAGTTTCCGAAATTGCCCGCAATGCTTTCAAATATGCCGGCGGTGGCAAAGTAGAATTCATTGTGGAAGGGGAATCGCCCCAAATTTTTCGGACTCGGATTTCCGACACCGGGCCGGGAATTGCTGATTTACCCGCTGTGTTAAGCCCCAATTTTCGATCGCAAACCGGCGCGGGACTCGGTTTAGCAGCAGCGAAACGGTTGATGGACGAAGTGAAAATCGACTCTGCGCCCGATCGCGGAACGGCTGTACAATTAATTAAACAGTTTTCCAAACATATGCCCGCGCTGAGAGCGATCGAACTAAATCAATTAGTTGACAAACTAGCGCGCCAAATTCCTGAAGATCCCTATGCCGAAATTCAGCAGCAAAATCAAGAATTACTACGCACTTTAGACGAACTCCGCCAGCGTCAAGAAGAACTCGTACAATTAAATCAACAACTAGAAGATACCAATCGCGGAGTCCTGGCACTTTACGCTGAATTGAACGACAAAGCCGAATCTCTCCGGCGCGCCAGCGAACTCAAGACCAGCTTTCTCTCTAATATGAGCCACGAGTTTCGCACTCCGCTAACGGCCATTATGAGCCTTTCGGAAATATTGTTACATCGCCTCGACGGAGAACTTTCCCCTGAACAGGACAAGCAAGTAAATTACATTTACAAATCCGCCGAGTCTCTCGCAGAACTTGTCAACGACTCGTTAGATTTAGCCAAAGTAGAAGCCGGAAAACTAACTGTTCGCGTGGCTGATTTTGAAGTCGAAGATTTGTTCAGCGCGCTGCGAGGAATGATGCGCCCCCTGGTTCCCCAAAACTCTGCCGTTTCTATAATTTTTGAAGATCCTCTCGAACTTCCAATCCTTACAACCGACGAGGGCAAAGTTTCTCAGATTTTGCGAAATCTGATTTCTAATGCCCTCAAATTTACCGAAGCAGGTGAAGTTCGAGTTGCTGCGGAAATAGGAGAAGAGGGAACAGTTACTTTTTCAGTAGCAGATACGGGCATCGGCATTGCCCCAGCCGATCAAAGGCGGATTTTTGAAGAATTTGTCCAACTCGAAAATCCCTTGCAGAAGGGCGTCAAAGGCACAGGATTGGGATTGTCTCTGTGTAAAAAACTGGCCGAATTTCTGGGGGGAAGCATTGAAATGACAAGTTCACCCGGAGTGGGTTCGACTTTTTTTGTAACACTGCCGATTCTGTATCCTGGAGAGGAAGAAAACCCTTTGGAAATGTCCCCTGCTAAGGGAGATGAAATATCGCTGGCAAGCGCAAATTCTCGTAGCTTGCGGGGTTCCGGGGCATCGCCAGCGGCGGATTCAGCAGCCAAAGTTTTGATTGGGGAGGATGAAGATAATTTTTCGGTATTTGCTGAAAAAATTGCCACCACTTCATTGTACTGCGATATAGGTCGCCAACGGCGCTGAAGGTGGGTTCGGCTGCTCTTTGAGCAACCGCAAGCAATTTTTACCGACATTGTGATACCGGAGCTGACCGAATTTGAGGTTTGGGAAGGGTTGAAATGCGATCGGACTACTTGTCAAATACCTGCTATCGTGATGAATTCAAAACATTTTGGGTTACATCACTTTTTTGCTGTGCGGGATGCTAGGACTGCACGGTTAAAAATATTATTCCGATGCAAAGGGAAACAATATCAGGCCTTGTAGCTTTTGAGAACTGAAGTCCGATGCTGCGAACCTAATTATATTTTTTTCAGCGCATTTTATATTGTTCGTAAGAGAATTAATTTATCGCAGGCAAGATTTATTTAATTTGCAACAGCATTTAACCTTTGTGCTGTAAAATGTAGCAGTTCTCAGTGGCCGACTGTATAGTAGGAACTTACCGAGGGCCTATTTTCGTGTCGGCTATCGGCTAAAATCCATGATAAATCTTGTTCTTAGCAAAGTCTCGATTAATAAAAAGAATGCAACTGTAGGCGCGTAATCCAAACCCATACAAAAAAAGCCATTCCCAATTCCCAATTCTAAAATCTAAAATCTAAAATCTAAAATGGTATGACTTTCATCTCCCTTCAATATGCCCTGTTTTTGTTAGTTTTGTTCGCGGCTTACTGGTTGGTTCCGCTGCGGTGGTGGCGGCTGTTCATCATGTTGGCAGGTAGTTTGATTTTTTACGCTTCGCTGCAAATTTGGTACATTCCTCTGCTGTTAGTCGGTGCTTTGTTTAATTACTGCTTGGCGATGGCGATTGGGGAACCTCTGGATTGGCGGATTGCTAATGAATCTTGGAACCGCCGCCGTTTGTTGCTGCTGTGGATAGGCATCTGCCTGAATGTGTTGCTGCTTCTGGGCTTTAAGTATGTGCCTTTTTTATTGAGTTCGATCGGCACTTTGTTCAATTGGCCTTTAGCTATCGACGGGGCTGACTGGGTGAAAAGTCACGTCATCGCACCTTTGGGATTGAGTTTCTTTTGCTTTGAGTGCATTGCTTATTTGATTGACGTGTACCGAGGCGCGCCTGCTGCTACTTCGCTGCTGCACTTTGCTGCTTACAAGTTGTTTTTTCCAAAACTGATTTCCGGCCCGATTACTCGGTATCACAACTTGATCTATCAACTGAAAACCCAGGAATTTCCGACGCCCGATCGCATTTCTGAGGGACTTTGGACGATCGCCTTTGGTGCAGTAAAAAAAGGTCTTTTCGCAGATAACTTGGGAATTTATGCCGATTTAAGCTTTACCAACTTGCAGCGGGCGGGTAGCGAGGATTTGTGGCTGGCTATTTTTGCTTACGGGCTGCAACTTTATCTCGATTTTAGTGGCTATGTTGACATGGCGCGGGGTACTGCTTTGCTGCTGGGTTGGTATTTGCCACCAAATTTTGATTTTCCTTATTTTAGTGCCAGCATAGCTGATTTTTGGCGGCGCTGGCACATGACTTTAGGCGATTGGCTACGCAATTATTTGTATTTTCCTTTGGGCGGTTCGCGAGTCGGTTTGTGGCGCACTTGTCTGAATTTGTCGATCGTCATGTTAATTGCGGGAATTTGGCACGGGGCAGCTTGGGGATTTATTGTGTGGGGAGGTTTACACGGTTTGGCTTTGGCGGTTCACAGGCTAACTGATGTGCTGTTTAAGCGGTTGCGGATCGAGTTTTTGTGGGAAAATCCGATCGGTATTGCGATCGGTTGGCTGTTGACTCAGGCGATGGTTTTTGCTAGTTGGATATTTTTCCGCCTTCCCGATTTAAAGGATTCGGGATGGGTGATTTCGCATTTGTGGGGACACACTGCTGACGTGCAGTTTGCTGAGAAAGTTTATGGCGAAGCTTTGGGTTTGGAAAGAGTGCATTTAACTTGGATGTTGGCGGCTTTGGCGGCGGCGATGGTGGGGAATTATGCGTTGAGTCGGGGTTTGAAATTGGAGTTAAATTGGCCGCTGAAATTGGTTTTAGTGCCGCTTTGTTTGTATGCGGTTTGGGTGTTAGCTCCCGAAGGGGGTTTGCCTTATATTTATTTTGATTTTTAGGCTATTATTTAATTCGCTGTAAGGTGCAGCGCACCCTACAACTACATTGATGGGCGCGGAAGTGATTGCCAGCTACCTATTAGTGTCAACTTAAGCTTTTAGTTCGCCAGTCCTCTCGCTCACCCAACAGTCTGCCAGGGAATGAATTCCCTGTCTCATAGCTAAAGTCCTCTCAAAGAGGACTGAAGAACTCATTAGTCCTCATAGCGAGGAATTTCGCTTTGAGGCTCTTGTTTCAACCGCTGCCGGACTGAGGGTTTAAGGTTAAGTTGACACGAATGCCCGCTACCATAAAACTCACAGTCAACAGTCAACAATCATTTCGCTCCTGGGCCCTACAACTGATAAGAACACCAGTCACTCCAACTACCGACATAAAGTTTAGCATCGGGAATTCCGGCGATTTCTAAAGACAGTAAATTAACGCAAGCCGTCACCCCGGAACCGCAATAAACAATAATTTCTTCGGCTTTTTCTAATTCCGTCCACCGCTGTTTTTGTTCGGATGCCGATCGCACTTTTCCAGTTTCATCCGTCACCCCTTGCCAAGGATAGTTAACCGCACCCGGAATGTGACCTGCAATGGGGTCGATCGGCTCCCGCAAACCTTCATATCTCTCGCTTTCTCGCGAATCAACCAAAACCTTTCCCGGCAAGTCTTTACGCTCTTTTACCGCCTCAATATCTACCGCCAAATCCTGCTGCAAGTGGGTCACAAATTTACCCTCCCGGGGTTCTGGCAAAATATTTGTTACGGGATAGCCCGCCGCTTTCCAGCCGCTGAAACCGCCGTCTAACAAAGCCACTTTGCTGTGTCCCATATATCGCAGCAGCCACCACAAACGAGCGGCAAAAGCCAGCCGTGAATCGTCATAGGCGACGACTAAAGTTTCAGGTGAATTAATGCCGAGCGCGCTCAACTTCTCAGCTAATTCTTCAATATTTGGCAGCGGATGTCTACCGCCGTGTTTGCCCACTGAACTCGCGAGATCGCGGTTTAAATCTAAATAGAAAGCTCCCGGAATGTGACTTTCTTGATATTGTTTTTGTCCCAATTCAGGGTCGGCAAGGGAAAACCGACAGTCAATGATTACAACTTGCGGATTGTCGGTATTGGTGGCTAACCATTCAGGAGAAACGATTAAAGTGTTGTCAGTCATAATTTTTCCAATCTATATTTGAACATTATCTAGATGGAGATTTTTTCTCGGGTTCTGCTTTGTCGGAAGGAGATTTCTCTGAAGCTCTATTTTCAGAATTGGATTTTTTAGGAGTTGCTTTTTCCGGAGTTTCTTTGGGCGAATTGGATTTTTTAGGAGTTGCTTTTTCCGCAGGTGATTTTTCGGCGGGTGCGGGAGTTGGAGTTGGCAGAGGGGGAGTTACTGCTGCTTCTTGAGCGTAAAGCAGATATTTCTGATACTCGATTACTTTTGCTTGAGCTAGTTGATGGTTGGGGCTAGAGACTGGTACTCTTCTCATTAATGAGACGGCTTCTTGCCAACGATCGGTAACTGTAGTCCAATCTTCCTTGGTTTTTGCCGCTCGGCCTAATTCTGCTGCTTTGAGTGCGCTGTTAACGGCTTCTCGAAAAGTATCTGGTGCAGTTGCTAAATTTGCTGTTTCATCGGGATTCTCCCCCGCAGTTGCTGCTGGCTGGTTCAAAATTTTACCGACAAACGCCACCACGGCGATCGCCAACATACCCGTTACTAGCCCGACTACAATGAAAGTCGATCGCAGCCGATTCTCAAATGCAGCAAGTTCCGGCGGTTTTTCCTCCTCCTCAAAATTGTTCTCCATCTCTGTGCGATCGTCCATATTAGCAACCGCAGTATTTGGCACAGATTCTCCCCCAAAGCTCTGTGGTTCAAAATTGCTGTTCTCCCAACTAAACTCTTGACTCCAAGCAGCAGCAATCTGACCGCTTTCTCGGCCCTCAACCTTCACTTTACGAATCGAATCCGGCTGCAAATTCGTCAGCTCGGTGCGGACAAAATCAACTAATGTATTTTCTATGGGTACCTGCTCGGCCTCAAGAATTACATCCAAACAGTCGCCGTCGAGATTCGCGGAGGCGGTGATGCCTTCAGATTGCAACTGGCTGTTTAGCCAAGATGCGATCGCCTCCGGGTTTCCCTGCTTGGCAAGTTCCTGAAAATTAAGCTCTGTCATAGCTAGACACCTGATAATGCAGAAGGTAGAAGGCAGAAGGAAGTTCGGTAACGGATTACGTAACAGATGTAACGGATGGAAGAAGTCAGAAGGCTTTAGTTATTTAGCACAGAAGTCAGAAGCAATATGATAGCTCATGTTTCAGCAATTAAGAACATCTTAACCTTCGGGCGCGGTTGCTATAGAAGGCAGAATTAATGAAAAAGTCAGAAATAATTTTTTTAAAGTTGAAAACACCCTCACTGAAATTCAACAAATAGTATAATGTATCGTGGCAAATCCCAGCTCAAAGACGCAAATTATCACTCTCGCTCCGCCTCCGAACCCTTGGGAAAAGACTCGCAGTCCTGACTCCCAAACGAACTCAGGTTTGTAGTGAGGAATGCAAGCCGTCTTGCTCAGCCGCCAAATACTGCTGCTGCAACCAGGTTTTTGATACCGGGCGCGCCAGTCCAGATATTGCAAGCATCGCCCCTACAACCAGCATCCGCCTGGAAAAATCCTCGATCGCGCGGGTGCGAGATGAGAAATTTTAGAGAAAAAATTTGTGCGATCGCAGTGCCATCGGCGGACAGCGAGTGATATCATCAGTTAGTCAATATTCAAGTTTTTATAGCAAATAACTCGATCGCACAATGGTAGCAATAGCAATTTTAGCGGCGGGACGCGGCACGCGCATGAAATCTGACTTGCCCAAAGTTCTACACGAATTAGGCGGTCGATCGCTAGTTGAGCGAGTCCTCCAAAGTTGTCAAGAAATTCAAATTACCAGGCGACTTGTCATCGTCGGTTATCGAGGCGAACTCGTTAAAGAATCTCTGATTCGAGGTCAAGAAATATCAGGGAAAAATCTTCAGTCTCCTCCCCTAGAATTTGTAGAACAAACTGAACAATTGGGCACCGGTCATGCCATCCAACAATTGCTGCCTCACTTAGAGGGATTTCAAGGAGACTTGCTGGTCTTAAATGGGGATGTACCTTTGCTGAGGGCAGAAACTATCAAACAATTGATGGCAATTCACAAACAGCACCAAAACTCTGCTACTTTATTGACAGCTAATTTACCTAATCCTCAAGGGTACGGCCGAGTATTTACCGACAGTCAAAACTTAGTCCAGCAAATTGTCGAAGACCGCGACTGCACACAAGCTCAAAAGCAAAATCACCGCATTAATGCAGGTGTTTACTGCTTTCATTGGCCGGATTTAGAGAAAATTTTGCCAGAATTGAAGGCAGATAATGACCAAAAAGAATATTACCTAACTGATACGGTAAATTTCCTCAGTCCGGTGATGGCGGTAGATGTGGAAGATTATCAAGAAATATTGGGAATTAACGATCGCAAACATTTAGCCACAGCTTGCGATATTTTGCAAACGCGGGTAAAGGACAAGTGGATGACGGCGGGAGTGACGCTGCTCGATCCCAACAGCATCACCATTGACGATACAGTAGAGTTGCAGCCGGATGTGGTAATTGAACCGCAAACTCACTTGCGGGGAAACACTTCGATCGCCTCTGGGAGTCGCATCGGCCCCGGCAGTTTGATCGAAAACAGTCAGATTGGGGAAAATGTGACTGTGCTTTATTCGGTGGTTTCTGACAGTATGGTTGCTGAAAATTCGCGGATTGGCCCTTACGCCCACTTGCGGGGACACGCAGAAATTGGGGCGAACTGCCGCGTCGGCAATTTTGTAGAATTGAAAAATACTCAAATAGGCGATCGAACTAATGTCGCTCACTTGTCTTATTTAGGCGACGCGACTTTGGGAGAAAAAGTCAACATCGGTGCTGGGACAATTACGGCAAATTATGACGGAAAAAACAAGCACAAAACTCAAATAGGCGATCGGAGTAAAACGGGTTCTAACAGCGTGCTGGTTGCACCGGTAACTTTGGGGGAAGATGTTACTGTAGCGGCGGGTTCTGTGGTGACAGAAGATGTGCCGAATGATTGTTTAGTAATTGCCCGTTCCCGGCAAGTTGTCAAACCAGGTTGGAAGTTGAAAGAACCTAAAAAGTGAACGAGTGTTCAGTTTTTAGATGATGAGTTTCCACCCGCGAGTTTCGCATTCGATACCACAGAAACGGGGTTTTTATAACGGGGGCGATCGCGCTCTAGGAGAGATTTTGGTAAAAAACCCCGTTTCTGCATAAGTCGGCAAGCTTGAGAAATCGGGCTGATGGCGATCGGCTATTTTTTGTTATTTTTGCTGGTGCAGATAGTTGTTAATCGCTTTGGCGATTTTTTCTTGCTCGTAGGGACTCATAGTGCGGGGTAGGGAGATGCGAGAGCCTCCACAAACTAACAGTCTGACTTCGTACCAAATGTCCTTATCCAGATCTTTTGTTCGATCGACTTCCACGCCATAAATCTCGCACAGAGAGTATTCAACTACTTTACGTCCCAACAAACCCTGCTGTTTAACAGTCAAGGTGTTTAAATTTCCATCGAAGCTGTAGGTTTCATTATTTCTCAAGACGATCACTGCGGCTGCTGCGAGCAAAAATATGCCTCCTGTCCATCCCAACCAGCGATCTTCTTGGCTTAAGCGCAGCAATCGCTTTTTTGCATTGTTAACAAAAAAATTGATGTCAGAAGCCACAGCGTCTTGGGTTCCCCAATTAGTCGAGTTAGCAGTGAAAGGAACATTGCCAACAGAAGTCAGAAGTACAACTCTGGTTTTATAGCCGCATCTTTGAACTTTAGCTCCCTGCAAAGAAGCCAGCTCAATTTCTTGAATTTTTGAACCCAGTAAATTCGATCGCACAATCTGGCAACTGCCTTGTTTTGCCTGCAATCGCTGGCAGCTCAGGGTTGCTTTATGATAATCAAAAGCCAGCCCGAACAGTCCAAGGGCTATGAATAAACAACTAGCCAACCAAAAATCAAATATGCTTTGAGTCTGAATTATTAATTCACTTGCTGTTTGCTTGATTATTTTCATTTATCTCGCCTTAAATTCCAAAAATGATGTTACAGATGCCTTACTAACCCCGATCGGCAGCATTGTTAACTTATATATTATTTGAAGTCGTCCTCTGCGATGACCCCTTTTATTTTGGTAATAGGTTACCAATAAAATTTCTGACAGACACCAAATGTCGCGCGTTTACCTGCTGGGTTTAAGATAGCTTTCCATTATTTAAAATAGATGAATCTTAAAAATATATTAATTATGTTATGGGGAATAAAACCTTAGTTTCGCGCTCCGTAGGAAAGTAATCACCCAGGTGATTACAGGTTTACATTTTGTTACATTTAGGTTTATTTGCGCCTACTTAATTATCGTTAGTTATTAACTTGGGGGATTCCCTACAGGATAGCTACGATTCACGGACTTGCAGGGCAAATACATTGCTAAGCGTGCGATTATCGCTAATCGATATATAGCTGCGAATCAAGTCAGCCATTTGGTGTTGTTCTGTTAGTGAATAGCTTCTTAAACAGATGATATCGCCCCCTAACATCCACAAATCAACATAATAGCTACGATTTCCCTCGCTATCTCCTATTTCCTCTAATTCTACCGCAGAAATCTCGTGCGTTGGGCATTCGGTAACATCATGAAGCCATACACCCCGTCGTTTAATGGTCATTTTGCTAAAAGTTTTATCAAAAATGTATGTTTCATCTATCGCGCCGTCCAACAAAGACAGCGAAAATAACAGAAATATGCCTCCACCTATCCAATTTGAAGCTAAAATAATCTGCAATAGTCCAATGACGATGAAGGGAGAAATTAATAGCAAACCATCCCGGGCGCTGGAAGTTTGAATTGTTAGTTGAGTTGGTGTTTGCGTGAGAATTTTCATCAGTTTATTTGGGATTTTCACAAACAAGGTGAATTACTTATCTATCCGCTGTATGCAATTTTTAATGCACGGATTATTATTTGACAATGCTTTGGACGATCGCACTTTTGGTGTTGTCAACAGCCTTGACAGCATAAGCGTCGCCCGGACGTAGCTGTAAAGCTCTGTTAAAATTGATTAAAGCCGTTTGATAGTCTCCCTGCCCGTAGTAAATATAACCGAGTTTCATCGATTGTTTGAAGTCATCTTTTTGAGCAGCAACAGGTGCTGCGGAAGCAGGAGATGACTCGGCAGCAGGAAATGGCTCGAAAGCAGGAGATAACTCTTGATATGGTGATGGAGAAGTATTGAAATCAGAAGGAAAAGAAGAGGGCGATTGCTCGTTAGACCCCTGCTCTACATTAGGCCCAGAGTCAGAAATCTTTACAAAATTTTTGCCATAAAATACTGAAGTAGTAATGCCTCCCAATAAAAGCATTAGCAATCCAGCACATTGAATTAAGAATGTTTTTCGGATTTTTTTATTGCTCCAATTTTTGATATAAAAAACCAATGAGGCACATGGGACAAGCAAGTAAAGCACTCCCCAAAGAGTTTCCTGTCCAAAAGCTTGAACTAATCCCCAAAAATAGCCAACAAAACTTAAAACTAAACCTAGGATGAAAAATAAGGCGATCGCAATACCAGGCATTTTCTATTTCTCCGATTGATGTATAGTTATTTTGCAAACTGTAAAGGAGCGGATTTTCTACCTGAAACTCATTCCCCTGTTTGCTGTGTTAAAAATAGATTAGCGGTGAAAACAGTTCGATCGCGCACAGCGAATGTTAGGATTTTGGTTAGGAATTTGACTAGGAACTCGATCGCGACTGCCGCAAATGATACCCTCTACCCTCGATCGACCAGAAGAACCATTTGCACAGCCAAGCAACGGCTGGGACATCCAAAAGCTTTATACCGACTTGGCAAATGCCAAACAAGAATTAGCCCCCCACACCAGAAGATGGCTGACACCCGTAGAAAAGCGGCATCTCTGTGGCTTGTTGTGCGGCTACAGCCCAGCGGAAATTGCGGTTTTTCTCAACAAACAAATCAAAGGTGTCGAAGTTGATTTGTCAAAAAGTTTGTACCGATACATAGAATTATTGACAAATCGGCCGCGAAATGCGCTCAAAAATTGGAGAGATGCGATCGACTGGCTAGAAATAGCCGGGTATAAAACGCAGCCAAAAACCTCAACCGGCGCCATCTTAAAAGCCACTCTTCACCATTCAGACAGGATTTTGTCTGCAGCTATCAGTCCCGACGGACAATTCCTCGCAACGGGATCAGAGGACACTACAGTGAAAATTTGGAGTTTGCACAGCGGGGAACTGCGGCAGACGATTTTCGGACATTCAACAGCGGTATTGCTAGTGGCTTTCAGTCCCGCCAGCAAAACGCTGCTGACACGATCGCGCGCGGGCACAGTCAAACTCTGGAACCTGCAAAACGGCCAACTGCTGAAGCGTTTGGCAGACGTGCACCGCCACGAATCTGTCGCCGTTACGCCATGCCTATGGGTTTTATCTAGCATCTATTGGTCATGACACCAGAGCTATTCAGGCTTATCTGGGACACAAGAATATTCAACACACTATTGGCTACACGGAGTTATCGCCAGACTGCTTCCAGAATTTCTGGCTCGACTGAAACTATTTTTGGTTCAAAATCTCTACAAATCAATGGTTTCAACTGCCTTGCTTTACAAAATTTTACAACCTGTCCTCTTTTGCGCGTATCCCGGCTGAACCCCATTGAGACTGTGGTTTAATTAATGTCTAAAAAGTTACACAAAATTTTTTTGGTTCTAAAAAGCTTTCACAGCAATGGTTTTAGCCTATCTTGCCTCTGGTAACAGCTTCGCTAGCTTCTCGCCACCCTGCAATTTTCTTGACATCTTCCTTAAGGAGGAAGTATATTTATTTATGTTGTAGTAAGTCTACTTCGGTTTTTGCTCATATCCCTAACTAGGCTCTGATGATGAAAAATCTATACAGCTTCCCTTCCTTGACAATGAATTATTCAGTTCCAATGGCTAAAATCCTTCAGAGTTTAATGGTTGCTACGGCCTTAGCCTTACCACTATCCGTAATGACAGCAAAAAGTGTTTTAGCTGAAGCTTTGGGGTTTAATATTATTAACAAGACGCGTACTAATATAACACAATTTTATACCAATCCCACAGGAATAGATAGTTGGGGGGAAGACATTCTTGGTATAGATATACTTAGACCTGGAGAATCTGCACTCATAACTATTCGAGACAGTCAGAATGTCTGTACTTACGATATCAAAGCTGTTTTTGATGATGGGGAAGAAAGTATAAAATATAAAGTTAATCTTTGTACACTAGAAAACTTTACGTTCAACGACTAATAACGCAAGTTGCTAGTTATGCGAAGCGGTTTCCGAGCGCGTAGCGCCTGTCGTCGGGCGCTACGCGCTGTCAAGCTGTTCAATAAATCGCGATAAGATGCTTCGATTGAGTCATTTAAGCCATACAATTGGATCTATGAATAGAATTTGGATAGTTAAAGGCTGGCTGAAAAAATTGCTATTTATGCGATCGTACCCCCTTCCCGCTGTCTGATTATAGAATCAGGTTGTATATCTGCTGAATTGTCTTGGCGATTTGACTTTGTGTCTGCAATTGTTCCGTTTCAAATAATTATTTTATTCGTTTTTCTACCTTTTATATGCTGGTTCCCACTGGCAAATGGTGTAGTAGCCTCAGTCTTAGTAAATGAATTAGATATTCTGCTAGATTGAAGTTCGGTGAGTAGGTTGGTGTATAAATTAACTCTACTGTGAGATTTTATTCTATCTCTGATGCTATTTGTTCAGCTATTAAATATTTCTCGATCTTCTTTCTATTGGTCGAATTATTATCCAACAATATCGTTATATGATGCGCTTTTTATTTGATACTTTGTGGGCACAATTCTCCTATATATAATGCTATATCTTCGGTTTGGGCTGTAGGTGATATAGCCTTTCTCAGAAAGATGGAGTACGTCGAAACCCTGTGTTGTCAAGCTTTTGAAGTTTAATTGTGTACCTCATCTACCCAAGAACCGCTATAGTCTGACAAACTTTTTTCCGCTTATAGCATTTACCGCTAAAAGTCCATTCAGCTTCTCTCTTTTTTTCCCTTCATTTGATGCCACTTCTGGTCGCGTATTTTTTTCTGCCCATCCATAGTATAGGCTTGGTCGATTCGTGACTGCAAATTCATCCAAAAATACTATTCTATTCCCACTCTTTCTCTCTGCTATTTTTTTTTAGGACTTCCACATACTCCTTCTGTTTCTCTGGCGATGCCTTTGCCTAATCTCGCTGCGCTTTTTGATGAGATATATTTAGGCTAAAATTTCATAGATTCTCGATGTTTTTAGCTGTACTTTCCACCGTTGATTTATTACCGCCGCCAGGATTTTTCCTGTCCAAATTTCTCGGTCTATCCCCTACTTTGTTGGTTTATCCTCTAAAATCATTCTCTTTAATTCTTGCCGTTTTTCTTTCTCCAGTCTTTATTTTACCTGGTGCTTGATTGGTTGGACTATTCCCTCTAACCCGATTTCTAAGTACGTTTTGACCCATCTTGCCAATGTTATATCTGTGCAGCCTAGTAGCTTCGTCACTTCTGTACGACTTTTTCCTTCAATTAGATGCCTAATTGCCGATAACCTTTGCCTGATATAGGATTGCTGATTATTGTAGTACAGTCGTTGCCACTGCTTTTTCTCTAGCCTTACCAACCGCAATTGTTGGCTCAGATTCATTTCTATTACTCCCTTTTTTTTTCATTTTACCTCTATCTATATTCTTTGGGCGGGAAGGGAGTAAGCATCGCCAGATGAATTGTAGGGAAACGGCACAGCGCCGTGTCCTGACTGTGGATAATATCCATTCTGATGCCCCCAGATTTGATAGAAAACTAACGCCGATCGAGATACCCGAATTCTTCAAAAAGTCAGGTATCTGAACCGCATACTGACAATTTATATCGCTTTTTTAAGCAATAAAAATCAGCTTTCCCTTGCTCATTTCCAAAGTATCGCCCATTTGCATACCGTTGTGAAAAGCACCCAAAATCACCTCGCTAGTTTTGCCGAAAGCGATCGCACCGCTAGCATCAATTCCAATTGCGCCAAAATCCCGTTGACGATCGTCAGCTTCAGCAAAAGAACGCTCAAAAGCAGCTTTCAAACTCAAACCATCCGTTACCCGAATCACAATTCGCGGGGCCAAACACTCGTCCATAATGTGCTCGCCAATCCCCGTACAGCTTACCGCCGCATTTCCAGTCGCGTAATTTCCCGCCGGCATCGCCGAGTCGCTAACCCGGCCAATCCGCTCAAAACCCTTGCCGCCAGTCGAAGTCCCAGCAGCCAAGCGTCCATTAACATCCAAAGCTACGACTCCGATCGTACCCATACCGGCCGGTTCCGCCACCACGTCAGCCATTGCTTTGCTAAAATTGCCTTGGCGTTCCTGCATCCACTCGTGCAAGCGCAAATCCGTCATCGGATCGTAAATCGGCAATTGAAGTTCTCGCAGCAATTCCGCCGAACCAAAATCAGAGAGAACCCGATCGTCCGAATGCTGCAAAAATTGAGCAAGTTCGATCGGATGTTGAACGCGAGAAACATTAATTGCCCCGCTGAAACGCTGCATCAAACCGTCCATCAGCGAAGCACTCATCCGAATTTGACCGTCCGACTGCACCACAGAACCAGTACCGGCATTGAATCGCGGGTCATCTTCCAACAATTGGCAGCCCCGCACCACTGCATCTACGGCACTTGCACCGTCTTTCAGCAGCGGATAAACTTCCTCCAAAACATCGTAAAGCGATTTCCGCACCGCCTCAATTCCGCCTTTACTATGTAGAGAACTGCCCGCACCGCCGTGAATAACTAACTTTGGTTGCACTTGTTGCGATGCCATAATTTATAACCTAATACCTAAAATTTTTCCTTTGCAATCTTAGCTTCGATCGAGCAACTTGCCCTAAATTCTTAATCTTGAGCCGCCAAACGGCGGCGGCGACAACGTTCGGAGCAGTATTTGACCTCATCCCAGCAGTCAGCCCATTTTTTGCGCCAAGTAAAAGGTCGATCGCACACGGGACACATTTTTGTCGGTAAATCAGATTTCGATCGTTGCTTGGCCATGCTAATTTGGACATTACATTAGTTAGTGATTAAATTTTAATCAAAACAAACAAAACAACCAATTTCTGCCTAACACCTCCCCAAATAAAAATGCTCGAAACGGCCGACGCCAACATCCGAATCGTCTTAGTCGAACCTGCAGGCCCATTGAATGTTGGTTCTGTTGCCCGCGTCATGAAAAATATGGGTTTGCACCAATTAGTTTTGGTAAATCCCCAGTGCGATCATTTAGGGGAAGAAGCCCGACTGATGGCTGTTCGCGCCGCCGACATATTGGAAACTACCAAAGTAGTCGAGAGTTTGCCCGCTGCTTTGGTAGGGTGTGTCAGAGCGATCGCAACTACAGGGGATGATTGTCGATCGTTGCCAACACAACTAGAAGAACCCGCAGATGCCTTGCCTTGGCTCCTTGAAGCCCCCAGCGCCCTAATTTTCGGCCGAGAAGACTGCGGCTTGACCAATGCCGAATTAAACCGCGCTCAACGCCTGATCCGCATTCCCAGCAGCGATGCCTACACTTCCCTAAATCTCGCCCAAGCAGTCGCTATCTGCTGTTACGAACTATACAAGTCAGTTGTCAGTTGTCAGTTGTCAGTTGTCAGTGGCCAGAAGGAATCGGCTCCCTTGGAAAATTTAGAGGGATATTACCAGCAACTAGAAACGCTGTTACTCAAAATAGGATATTTGCAGCAGCACACAGCAGCAAGCCGGATGGAAAAATTTCGGCGTTTGTACAACAGAGCCTATCCAACAATTGATGAAGTCGCCATGCTGCGGGGCGTGCTCCGCCAAACAGAATGGGCAATCAAAACTTACCCACGAGAGGCAAATTCTGATACTCTGGATGGGGCGTTGCCGGAAAATCCAACGGATAGCTAGGAGAAATGCTGATAATTGGGGATGTGAGATTGAGGATTTTTTTCACAGAGAACTTTCCTGCCCCCACTTGTCACCTTCATAACAGGGTTTCTTGACTAAAAACCTAAGCTTTGCGATAATTTGCGAGCAATAAACTTGGTTGCTGATACCATGCAGCCTCTGGGGCAAATCTAAAATCTAAAATCTAAAATTGATTGGCTGGCAAGCTGAAAAATCTTAAACTTGAAATTTACAGTAGTGATGAAGGAGTAAGACGTGGCAGAGCGGTTTCCCAAAGGATCGATATTATCGGTGATATCTTCGTCGATATCCTCTCCCAACTCCGGCTCAAAGCAGCCTAAGTCCGGCAAAGCAAGCCAGTCTGGCAACTCGGGCCGCCGTCGCCCTCCGCAACCGCAAAACGGCAATTCAGAAATTCGATCGCCCGAACCTGCGACTTTGCCACTGCAACAGGGCCGCGGCAGCAGAATTGGAGCCAATTCTCCCACATCTTCGGAAGAATTTACTACACAAGACTTTTTATCCGATCCCCGATCGGCAATTAACCCCAGAAAACCCAGAACCAGCAAAACTCCGCAGTCGAAGACTCGCCAACCAGGGAAAAAAGGCCTCGCTGCTGTCGATATGTTCGAGTTTCCGAACCCGAATCTGGAACGGGAAAATGTAAGTTCGATCGCCAGCAATCCCAACACCCAGCTCCCAACTGCCACTCCCCCTGCAACCCGTGGAAGTCGTCCCAGTTCGCCCCCAGTTCGCATTTCAGACACGGTAATCCCCGCAAATGCCAAAAAACCCCCCGTGCCTAAACCGCGCCCACAAACGAGTCCGAGACCGGGTAAACGATCTGCACCTCGGAGCGTACCGCCGTTGGTGTATGCTACTCGCTTGCTGATTTTGGGAGTTGGGATAGCGGTGATTTGCGGTACGCTGCTGTCGGTGGTAAATGCTGTGAGTCGAGCATCGACTGTAGCGACAGAAGAACAAACCACCGCAGGGCAGAACAACCCAGCCGATAGCGCATCTGCGGCACCCGCAACCCCAGAAGTGCTGCAACTGAATCAAGAATTAGGAGCTTTAAAAACGCAAGTTCAGGTTTTAGCAACAGAAAATCCTACTTTGACAGCCGGAATATTTCTAGTTGATTTAGATACTGGAAGCTACCTAAATTTTAATGGGGATACTGCTTTTGCTTCAGCTAGCACAATTAAAGTGCCAATTTTAGTAGCTTTTTTCCAAGCAGTAGATGAGGGGAAAGTGCAGTTAGATCAGATGCTGACCCTGAAGCCCGAACACATTGTCGGCGGTTCTGGGGAGATGCAAGATCAGGCTCCTGGCAAGAAGTATTCCGCTTTGGAAGTTGCCCAAAATATGATTGTTGTCAGTGACAATACGGCGACAAATATGATGATTGAGTTGTTGGGAGGTGCTGAGGTGTTGAATCAGCATTTTGCAAATTGGGGTTTGAGTACCACGGTTCTGCGTAATAATTTGCCAGATTTGGAGGGAACTAATACTACCAGTCCGAAGGATTTGATTAATATCATAGCCCAGGTCGATCGGGGTAATTTGGTATCGGTGAAATCGCGCGATCGCATTTTGCAAATCATGCGCCAAACTCAAAACGCTTCTTTGCTGCCGAAAGGTTTAGGCGAAGGTTCAGTTATTGCTCACAAAACCGGCAACATTGATACAATGCTAGCGGATGCGGGGATGGTGGATTTGCCGAACGGTAAGCGTTATTTAGTAGCGGTGATGGTGAAGCATTCACCGGAAACGGAGAAGCCAGCTCAAACATTGATTCGGGAGATTTCTCGGATTAGTTACCGCTATTTGAACGGTGAGGAAACCCCAGACGATTCACAAATGAAAATTAAAAATTGAAAATTCAACCGGGTTTTTTCGGACAAGTCTCGTAGACTTTATCAAACTATAAATCAGTTTGTATTATGAAACTAAGCATCCGCCTTGCTTGTCTGGTAGCGCTCTCAACTTTATCCGTTGGAGTCTCCCCCTCCTTGAGTAATGCTAATCCTGCTCCTGAATATGAGACGGACGGCGTGAGAGCGATCAACAATAATATCGAACTCAATCGGGCAAAAAACTTAGCTCGTCAAGCAGCAGAAAGGGCTAATGGGGGTTTAGGCAACTATCGAGCTGAAGCTTCTATGCACGGTACTTCTAAGGAATCGCCGTTCGTTGACAATGGCGATGGAACTTGGACTTTTACTTTTAAGGGTTCCAAGCCTGGTTCGTCTGTCTTTACTGTAGAAACGGTTGTTACGGTTTCCCAAGATGGGAGGGTGAGAGTGGATTACAACGGGCAAATTCGCCAGTGATCTCAATTTTGAACAACTTTGCAAAGAGCTAAGTAGATCGACTTGCAAACACATAATATCGTTTCCGGTTAAACGAATCGCACACCGGAATTGATATAACACCGAGATAATAATAGCCCAGTATACCCGGCTATGCAGTTTCAATCCCCGATCGGGATTTAAGTTAACGGCATTTTTTCCGTTTGTTACAATCAAGGGAATTCCCATCCTCACATCAGCACTAATGCAAATTATCCTAGAAGTTCCCGAGATCCTTGGCGAAAAACTGCAACAATTGGGCGATCGTCTCCCGGAAGCCCTGGATCGCGCACTTCGGGAACTCGCCCCCGCAGAAACCATCCCCTACCAAGACGAGCGCCAAATCGTCGAAGTGCTAGCCAGTCAACCCAGCCCAGAAGAAATCCTCGCAATCCGCCCCACACCTGCATTGCAAGCCCGCATGAGCGAACTGCTCGATCGCAATAAATGTGGCACTCTTTCGGCCAGAGAGGAAGTCGAACTCGATCGCTATTTGCTGTTAGAACATTGGGTGCGTTTAGCTAAAGCTCACGCCTACAAACGCTTACAGACAGAAGCATGAGTTATGTACCAGCATCTCTGCGTCGGCTAGTGACCCAACGCGCCGGAGACCAATGCGAGTATTGTCGATTTCCCCAAACGGCTTCACTCTTTGCCTTTGAAATGGAACACATCATTGCTGAAAAACATGATGGGATCACCGAAGCTGAAAACCTAGCGTTATCCTGTCCTTGCTGCAACCGTTTCAAAGGAACTGACCTAGGTTCGATCGACCCTGAGACACGACAGCTAACTCCCTTTTTTAATCCCCGTGTCCAGGAATGGTCAGACCATTTTCGGCTAGAAGGAGGAGCAATCGTCCCACGGACACCAGAAGGGCGCGTAACCGCTAAAATTCTGCAATTTAACCTCCTAGAACGCATCTGCGAGCGCGAGCAACTTATCAGTATTGGGGAATACCCAGCACCCCACCCACAAACCACATAAACAGTAGGTGATTATATGAAATCAACCCAACGATGCAGATTGTAGCAAGGATTTAGAGAATGGGTATTACAAAACAAATGAATAATTTTAATTGTGAAAAAACCTTATAACTGGAATAGTCTTATAAACTCATTGGGAGATTGTAATTCCCCGTATGCTTATATAGTAGCTTATTATCTTTCAAGATTTGATAGAGATGGTTATCAGAAATTGGGATTTGGTAACATGACTGATACCCATGAAAAAATAGGCTCTCTACTTGGAATTTCCGCTAATACAATCAAAAATTTTAGAGATGCCTTTGATCCTTATCATGAAAATAGACGTAGAGGCTGGTGGCAGAGAGAGTTATGGCGTTTTGAGAAAGAAATTTATGAAGGATTTAAAGAATATTCTGAAGAAGAACTCTATGTTTTAGTTTGCAAAATTTTAACCACACCAAAGCTGGATTTTGAACAGCTTTTTGATTCTTTTAGTGTATCAGATGATACGCTAATCTTTCCTGATGAAGTCGGAGAAGTAGAGGAAACTCAAACTTTTAAAGAAGGTTCTATCCGTCAAATACAAGTTAATGCTTATGAAAGGAATAATCCCGCTCGCAAAAAATGTATTGAATATTATGGGCTAAATTGTTATATTTGCCACTTTAACTTTGAAAAACTTTTTGGAGAAATAGGTAAAGGTTTTATTCATGTTCACCATATAATACCTTTATCTGAAATTAATCAAGAATATGAAGTTAATCCTATTCAAGATTTACGTCCACTATGTCCTAACTGTCATGCGATGATTCATAGGAAATATCCTCCATTTACTATTGAAGAAATTAAAGATTTACTTAGTAAAAACTGACTTTGTAGATAGATGTCCAAGATCTTTTCTGAGACCAGAGAGGTTCAAACCCTTGTCCTACAAGCCATACAGCCGAAAGATTTGACCCCCTCAAAAAAACACCTACCCATTCACGGAAATTTTAGGAACCGGAAAGTGATTAAACACTCGCGACGGCTTCGAGTTCCGCCGCCTCTTTCTCGTTCATCTCGTCGAGTTTTTGCCAAACTTGCTGCATCAATTCATCCAATCCAACTCTACTAACGGCGGAAATCAACAAAACAGGAGCGCCGCTAATTTCTTTAAGTCGGCTGATTAAATTACCGATTTCTTCGCTTTCAAGGTCGATCGCATCTACTTTATTAAAAGCCAAAATCTGCGGTTTATCGGCTAAACCACGCCTGTAAGCCTTCAATTCTTCCTGAATTGTGACATAATTGGCGATCGGATCTTCATCCGTAACATCGATCAAATGCAGCAACAACCGAGTCCGCTCAATGTGCCGCAAAAACTCGTAACCCAAACCAGCACCTTCGTGCGCTCCTTCAATCAATCCCGGAATGTCTGCAAACACCGTACCGTCGCCAGTCGGTTTTTTGACTACGCCCAAATTCGGGACTAAAGTTGTAAACGGATAATCTGCTATCTTGGGGCGAGCTGCAGACAAAGCAGAAATTAAAGTGGATTTGCCAGCATTCGGCAGCCCGAGAATTCCCACCTCAGCTAATAGCTTCAATTCCAAACGCAAAAATTTGTGTTCACCTTCTTTTCCCGGCATCGCATAATCTGGAGCGCGGTTAGAATTAGTTAGAAAACACTTATTCCCCAAACCGCCTTTGCCGCCTTGGGCAACGCAAAAAGTCTGTCCGGGCGTTACTAAATCTGCTAAGATTGCCTGAGTTTCCGCGTCGTAAACAACTGTACCGCACGGAACTTCGATCGTGCGATCTTCCCCGGAAGCCCCCGTCATATTCTTCGGCGCGCCGCGCTTCCCGTCTTCGGCTTTAAAAATCCGGTTGTACTGAAAATCTAGCAGCGTTTGCAGACTTTCCACCGCTACCATAAACACAGAACCGCCCCGCCCGCCAGTGCCGCCGCTCGGCCCGCCAGCCGGTACATACTTTTCTCTGCGAAAAGCTACCATACCGTCGCCGCCTTTGCCCGCTGCGACTTGAATATCTGCTCGATCGATAAATTGCATAATTTAGTCAGTAGTCAATAGTCAGTGTCAATAGTCATTACTTATTATTATACCAGATGCAAGTACCATATCCCCCTTTTCCTTTAGTCCGCGTCGGCGGACGACAGCCAAGTTTAGTCGTGATTTACAATTGCCGGAAAAATATAATTATACCAATTCTGAAAAGTAGTGCAGAGTGAGAGATGGTACGCGAGCATCTGTAGGGAAACGGCACTGCCGTGTCCGGCTTATAAATATGCGACTTTTAATAATTTGTATAAGATTGAGGATTGTACCAAGACTTTTGTTGAATTAGTATTATCAAAGCCGATTTTATATTAGCCGGACTCACGCACAAAAACTGAATAAGCCGGATTTTTATAAGGAGGCGGATAGCTGTAAAAATATTTTTTGTGCCAAAAATAGGTTTCTAAATCCTCGAAAACACTCTACTGAAACTTAGTAATTGCTACTTATACCAATTTTTTATGAGGCTGCATAGAATCCGATCCCCCCTAGCCCCCCGCGTCCGGGGGGGGACAAGAGTCCGATCTTTCGTCCCCCGACTATCAGGGAGATGCGAGGGGGATCGAGATATGTGCAACTTCACATTAAATTGGTATTACACGAGTTCTGCAAATACTGATTTAACGTGCTAATTATAGCGGTAAGGTGCTTATGGGCGCATCCTACAGATAGAGGTTTTGCGCCCTGGAATGAATTACCAATTAGCAATTACCCATTCCTATTAACAATAGGACGATACATCTTCCTTACATTCATCTGCCAAATAGCAGAGAGCTCGAAAGCGCATCCCGACTAACTGTTCGTAAAGCGGGTTAATCTGGCACATCGCCGGAATATGGACGATTTTGCGACCAAATAACACGACATCTCGCTCAAACGGACACTGGGGCGGAATAATTTTACAGACAAAGTGTGCCAGCTTGGGGTCGTGAATTTCCCACCCGTCAAGCCAGTCTTTGACGGGTTGCAGGACATTTTTGTGGTGAGGTTTAGGTAGCCGAGATGAAAGGGGTGTTCCGGCGACGGGGGCGACATTCGCATCAAAGACGATTTGGCTGCTGGGCCCCTGCGGCTCATCGCACTTGCTGTCTTCGATGGTGTGTCGCAGAGCTTCGAGCGCCTCTACATTGTGCCCCAAAGCTGTGCAAAACTTATAGATTACCTCGTCTTCGCTGAGCGAGTAGGTACCGTCTGCCAAAGCTACCATGACTGCTGTCCTCAAAAAATCTTCGCCTTTGGCGGTGTCTTCCCCTAACACAGCGGCTAATTCCTCTGGGGCAATCGGTTCAAAACCCGCCTCAAAAGATACCGGGTGGAGTTCATCCTCAGTTAGATTTGCAATCATTTTTTGCTCGTCTTCGTCAAAGTTGCCGTCTGCCCAAGCAATTGTCAGCAATCCCCGCAGCCAAGCAGTAATCTCTTCGTTGGTGCAGGAAGATTTAGCGTTACTCATTAGCATTTCCACTTGGATGTACCAGTCAATTTGTTCGTTTACAGCGGGCTCAATATTCCCCTCCCAATAATTTTTACTGGTTTTTTGGTCGATGGATGATCTATTTGTGGAAGGTTGGTGCCCGAAGATTGCTCCAAACGCTTGTAGTGGATGTGTTAAAAGCATATTTGTTTCTCAGCAGCATGGCTGACTAGCGAGCTAATCTATTGGGTAATCCTATTCCCTAAAAAGTCATCTATCGCGAGGAATAGGTTTGTTGAATTCATCTTAACTCTAGTTGCACCAATCGAGATGACGATCGAATTTTATGCAAGCTCGATGGCCCTTAGCAACCCAATTTTTCGCAAGAAATCAAAGGTTGGCAAGCGTTGGATCTAATTAGACACTGGGTTTGTCACCCAGGGGCGATCGAACTTCGCTCTGTTTACATTTTAATATAAATTTTTGTAACTTTTTATGTGCAGGCTGCACAATATTAACAGCGAGTTGGCTTTAAGCTGTTGAAATAAAAATATCTGAGGAAACAGTTACTGCCGATTAACAGTTGTGATTGCTGTGTCCGCCTACAAATGACAAGTTTTTTTAACTTCGGCGACACAAAATCCAGCGCAATTCCATGGGCGGGCGTGCGTTTGCCATTGGGAAGACATCTCGACCGGTGGCCCAACTGGGAAACCAGGGCGTCGGTGGCCAGGCTCCTTCCGGCAGGTGGTGGCGTTCGTACTCAAACACCAATTCATCGGATATTTGGACTAAGGGCAACCCTTCCATTGCGGTGGCGAGTTCTTGGGGCGTAAATAAAGTAGACCAAGAGAGTTGGGCAACTTGTCGCACGAGGGCATCCGGCTGGTAGTCGCCGACGGTTAAAAACGTGCTGAACAGCAACAGGCCTCCGGGACACAGGGAATCGCACATTTTAGCGAGGAAAAGCCGTACTTGATCGCTATCTCGAAAATGTGAAATGACTTCGGCGGCAACTGCCAACTGGTAGCGGGCCGGTTTCATCCGCATTAAGGGATCGAGCACATCGCCTTCAGTCACTGTCACGGGAAGGTTTTCGGCTGTTACTGCCGCTTTCAATTGTTCTGCAAAAGCTGGAGTTAGTTCGATCGCATCCACAGAATAGCCCAATCTCGCCAAGGGCAACGTATTCCGGCCGGTACCCGCCCCCACGTCTAAAATCCGCACTCGATCGGGTGTGCCCAATTTAGCAGCCGTTGCCATCAATTTTGCGTCTGGATGAGAGCCGAAAAGCGGAGGTTCTCTGGTGTCTACCCAGCTTTTGTACTGTTCTCCAACTGTTGAGGTAGTAACAATGACTTTGCAAGCTAAACCGGTTTGTGGCGGCTGCACTGACTCGTATTGCAGAATCAGCATCGATGCTGTGGAGGTGCGGTAGCCTTGTTCTAACTTGGTGGCTAAAAGCTTGCTGAGTTCGTCTCTGCGGTCTTCGGGCAGGGGTCTGTCGAGAGTGCTAAATAGCTTTTCTATCGACTTGAGATAGTGGCTTAGCATTCCCGGTACGCAGGGGAAAATTAATTCTCCGCGAGCGTTTATGCGAGTATTAATTTTGTAGAGGATAGCTTGCTGGAGAATGTCGGGATTTACTACCAGCGGTAGCTGTTCGGTCTGGTTGATTGTACTTTCGGCGCCCATAGATTCCGCGAAGAAGGAAGAAGGAAGAAGGAAGAAGGAAGAAGGAAGAAGGAAGAAGGAAGAAAGAAGTTCAACAAGGAAGCCGTGTACAAGATTTAACGAATTTAACCGATGGATTTTGAGGCTTGAGGTTGGAGGTTCGGGGGAATTACGTTGAGAGCTGACTGTACAATTTAAAAGTATAAAAAAGCCGATTTTAGATTTATTTGGTTTGATTGCTTAGTCTTTTTAGATTGTATTAAATCAGATTTGAGAGCTTTATTTTGGATAAATCTCAAATCTCAAATCTCAAATCGACCAAGCCCCAAACCCGAGTAAGTCCCAAAATCGGAGTTAGTATCAATATAAGCTGTAGCGCATTTAAATTGTATGTTTCACGGCGAGGTGGAAAAAGCGTCAAATCCTCTCGCCTTCTCCCCTCTCTCCTTCCCCTCGTCAGCCATAACAGGCAATGTATATGGGTAGCAACTTAAAGCTGGGCTTAGTTGCTGCCGGTAAAAGTCACTTGGGGGAATCTTGACTGAGCTTCAGTCATCGGGCGCCGTCTGCCTTCTTCTTGCCAGTAGTTGATTACTTCTGTCGCTTGGTTGAGGATTTCGACGCGATCGTTATCAGCAATCCAGTGTTTGGCTTCGAGTTCGTTTTTGAGGTCTTCCCACGCATCTTTGCGAGGCCAGAAAAAGTAGGATGTCAGCGGGCTAGTTCCTTTGCCGACAACTTGGTCAACGGCGAGGGCAACATTCTCTTCTAGCCAGAGAACTTTTAAGATGAACTTGGACAAGCAAACCTCCAGGGTTCCGATCGAACTTGTTAAAAATTTCTACAATCGCTAAGCGTAGCACACTCTGTTCGATAATTGGTCATCGCCCATGAAAAGTTTTGTGGCGCGGCTGGTTTTAGCGCCACTCAGGGGCTGGGAACAGATAAAATTTGGGTTCTCACCCGCCCTAGGTACAAGGATGGTTAAGTTGTGAACAGAGTTATTGTAGTCTTCGACATTGACGGTGTGGTGCGGGATGTGTCCGGTTCCTACCGGCGGGCGATCGCCGATGCGGTGGAACATTTCACGGCGGGTGCTTTTCGCCCGAATTCTCTCGATATCGACTCTTTGAAGTCTGAGGGAGTGTGGAATAATGACTGGCAGGCATCTTTCGAGTTAGTTTGCCGTTATTTTGAGGGGATTGGGCGATCGAGAAACGAACTCGCTCTCAACTATGACGAATTAGTGGCTTTTTTCCAAAGTCGCTATCGCGGGCCCGATGAGAAAAATTGGACTGGTTACATTTGTAGCGAACCGCTGTTGTTAAGTCCGGCTTACCTGGAAAATTTAACGGTTGGGGGCATTTTTTGGGGCTTTTTTAGCGGGGCGATGCGGGATGAAGCTGCTTATGTTTTATCAGGGAAACTGAGTTTAAATTCCCCTGTGTTGGTGGCGATGGAAGATGCACCGGGAAAACCCGATCCGGCTGGACTTTTCGCGGCAATTGAACAGTTGGAAAACCTGCACGGTTTAGAAAAAAATTTGCCCGTGATTTACGCGGGAGATACGGTTGCCGATATTTACACGGTGGTGAAGGCGCGGGAAGTGCAACCAAATCGGGTTTGGCTGGGAATCGGAATTTTGCCGCCTCATGTTTTGGATAATTCTGTGCGCTGCGAGGCTTATGCTGCAGCGCTGAAAACTGCTGGTGCAGCAGCGGTTTTGAGGAAGGTCGAAGAGTTGACGGCTGCGCGAATTGGAGAATTAGTCAGTTGTTAGTTGTTAGTTGTCAGTTGTCGAAATAACCAATAACCAACAACCAATGACAACCGCCAACTTTCCCTTTAAGATTATTTCAAGTGCAAGAATTTGTCTAAGGCGCTGACTACAACTGGCGGCCAGCGGCGGTTATTGGCAACCCAATCGATGTCTTTGTAGCGGGGATCGAGGCCAACCGCAGCTACCCAATTGCTCTCAGCTTCGCCGCGCTTTCCTGCTTCCCAAAGACAAGCGCTGAGGGCGGCTCTCATGTCGGCAAATTGGGGGTATCTGCGGACGATATTTTTCATGTTGCGAATGGCTTCTTTGGTTTGCCCGTTTTGATAAAGTGCGAGGGCATGGTTGGCGCGGGCAAAGGCGTATTCGGGGGCTAATTCAAAGGCTTTGCTGTAGTCGGCAATAGCGGGTTCCCATTTTCCTAAACCGGCTTCGGCGTTGCCTCGGTTGTTGTATGCGGCTGGATCTTTGGGGTCTAGTTCTAGCACGTGATTGTAATCGGCGATCGCTTCTTCCCAGCGTCCTAAACCTTCTAAGGCGGTGCCACGGTTTAGGTAGGGATCGGGGGCGTCGGGAGCTAGTTCGATCGCTTTTTCGTAGTCGGAAATAGCGGCTTGTAGTTTGTTTTGGCTGACTCTAGAATTGCCTCGGTTGCTCCAAGCGGCGGCTTGGGAGGGAAATTTGTCAATAATTTGAGTCCAAAAAGTTTCAGCGGCGGGAAATTTGCCTTCATTTGTAGCTTCAAAAGCTTTTTGAACGAGTTCTCCCAGTTCCTGTTCGGGAGTGGCGATATCTGTTGCTTGTACTTGTGCGGCAACGGGCGCGATATTTCCCAACCAAACTAACCCGGTTACAATTAATACTGTAAAAAATGTCAAAAGTGAGCGAATCATCGTTGTTGGCAGTTTAAACTTTACTAAACATATTATTAACCGAAATTGCGGGCGTTGCTTGGATAGTACCAGTTTCAAAAAAGGATGTGACTGTAGGCAACCTCCCAACCCTTATTTGATCAGTCATTTACAAATTTAAAATCTAAAATCTAAAATCTCAATAAGTTAGGGAGAATTTGGTGAAAAAACGGTTGCTAATTTTGGGCGGGACGGGGGATGCTGCGGAACTGGCGGCAAGAGCGTCTCAAATTGCTGAAATAGAGGTGGTATCTTCGCTAGCAGGACGCACTCAACAGCCTTTTACCCCCAAAACGGGTACGGTGCGAATTGGGGGGTTTGGTGGGGCGGCTGGACTGGCAGCGTTTTTGCTCGATCGCCCGATCGACTTGTTAATTGATGCTACTCATCCGTTTGCGGCTCAGATTTCTGCCAATGCTGCTGTTGCTGCTGCTGAATGTAATGTGCCCTATTTGATGCTGGTGCGTCCAGCTTGGGAGAGGGTGGAGGGCGATCGCTGGATTGAAGTTGCCAGCCACTCGGAGGCTGCAAAAGCTTTATTAGGGCTGTCTCAGCGGGTGTTTCTCACGATTGGTAGGCAGGAATTGGCTGCCTTTGCTGGTTTGGATGCTATTTGGTTTTTGATGCGGGCGATCGATCCTCCTGCACTCAATTCTCCTGTTCCTAACGGTAAATTGTTATTAGCAAGGGGGCCTTTTTCTTTGGAAGACGAGCGTAGATTACTATTAGAATATAAGATTGATGCAATTGTTAGTAAAAATAGCGGGGGATCTGCTACTTATGCCAAAATTGTCGCGGCTAGGGAACTGGGAATTCCCGTGGTGATGGTGCAGCGGCCGCAGATTCCCGATGTTGAGCAGGTTGCTGATGTGGAAGGGGCGATCGCTTGGCTGAAGGAGCAATTGAATTAATTTAATCTTACTCACATCTTGCATCAATTTTAGTAACAGGCAAGATGCCTGTTTCACAAGACATAAATTTTTTTGTGGGGTGGGCATCTTGCCCGCCCCCAAAGGTTACTAACAGGCAAGATGCCTGTTTCACAAAACATAAACTTCCTTCCCGCCTCTGCCTGAAAATACAAATTGGTCGGCACTGCCTCGAATACCCAATTACTTAGATTTTTTGTGACTCTCCAAAGAGTTAAGATGATTGTTCATATCCTGCAAATATTTTGATAAAACCGGATACTGTGAAGTTGCTAGTAGTGCATCTTTTTTCTGGCTGACAGTTGTTTCTAAGGGCAAAACGCGATAGTTCGTTTTATTGTTCTGAGTATAGCGGTGTACCCAAGTTGGAATGGTTTTGATGCTGGTAATTTCTGTAGTTTTTTCGGGAAATGTTTTGCGAATATTTACTTGCAAAATTACGCCTAAGTCTGTATATTTTTTATTCTGACCGGAAATGAAGTTTCCCATTGAATAAATTGCTACAGCTTTGCGAGTTTTGCCATTTTTTCCGGGAAAGTTAAAAATTTTGTAAGGTTGGACGACGTGGGGATGGCTGCCGAGAATGATGTCTGCACCAGCTTTTAATAGGTTTTCCACTAATTGTTTTTGTTGGGGGTTTGGCTGTCGCTGATATTCATCGCCAAAATGCAGGGAAATTGCGATAATATCTGCTCCTTGCTTTCGGGCTTTGGCAATGTCTTTGACTATCTTTTTTTCGTCTATTAGCGAAACTAAGTAGTCTTTGCCTTTGGGTATGGGAATGCCGTTTGTGCCGTAGGTGTAGGCTAGCAGGGCTAGTGAAATGTTGTTTTTGGTGCTGATTAAAGTGCGTGAAGCCTCGGCGGCTGATGTGGCTGTTCCTGTTGAGGCAATTTTGCGATCGCTCAGATTGGCGATCGTCCTAATTACTCCTTTTTCTCCACGGTCTAAAGCATGATTGTTGGCGGTTGTCAAGATATTAAATCCGGCTTTTTTAGTCGCATCCGCTAATTGAGCCGGTGCGTTAAATAGCGGATATCCCGTATATCCGCCCGCATCTTCGCCCGCTAAAGGTGTTTCGAGATTTCCGATGACCCAATCGCCTGTTGATAGGATACTTTTAACTGGTGCGAAGAAAGTGTCAAAATTGTATGTTTTCTTTTTTGCGTCGTAGCCCGATCGCGTTTGGGTACTGTGCATCATGATGTCGCCGACAGCAATTAGTTTCGCTTCTTTGATCTCAGACTGTGGTTTGGGGGGAACAGGGGTTGCTATTGGCGATCGACTTTCTGTAGGCTGTTTATTGGTTTGTGGCGTTTGGATATTGCAGCCTGCGATCGAAAGCATGGCAATTACCGAGAGCAACCGACGAAAATTCATGATTTTTGATAGTGATTTGTCGGCTTATATGGTATCATAAATAATTTACCTACTGCTAAAAAAATGAAAAAAAACTATCTAATTCTTGCCTTAATTGTTTTTGTAGCAATTACGGGTTTTGGGGTTTTAACTTACGCTCAAACTTCGGGTGATAGACCTTTTGAATTTGCCTTAATTGGCGATTTGCCCTACAGTGCCGAACAAGAAGCAAAATTTCCGAGTTTAATTGCAGATATCAATCGATCGCCCGCAGCGTTTGTCGTCCACGACGGCGACATTAAAAACGGTTCTAGTGTCTGCGATGATGCAACTTTTGTCAGTCGCAAGCAGTTATTTGATAATTTTAAAATTCCATTTATTCTAGTTTATGGTGACAATGAATGGACGGATTGTCACCGTTCAAATAACGGCAGTTACGATCCTGTAGAAAGACTCGCTAAACTGCGGGAAATTTTCAACCAAGGTAATCAAAGCTTGGGAAAGCGCACCTTCACTCTCACCCGTCAAAGCGAAAACCCGCAGTTTGCTAAATTCCGCGAAAATGTTCGGTGGACTTCTCATGGAGTTGTGTTTTTCGCGATTAATATGCCGGGAAGCAACAACAATTTTGGCCGCACTCCCGAAGCAGATGGAGAATATGCCGATCGCAATTCAGCTAACTTAGCCTGGATCAAAGAATGTTTTGCTTTAGCCAAACGCAGCAACAGCAAAGGAATTGTGTTAGTTGCACAGGCAAATCCGGGATTTGAACTCGATCCGACGGACAAAAGAAGAAGTGGCTACAACGATTTTATCGCAACTCTGGAAACAGAAACAGGCAATTTCCCAGGACAAGTGGTATTCGTCCACGGCGATACTCACTATTTCCGCATCGATAAACCTTTACCCTATTTTACCGATGAGACTCAACTACCGAGAATGAAAAATTTTACTAGAGTAGAAACTTTTGGTTCTCCCAACGTGCATTGGTTGCGGGCTTTTTATGACCCTACCAATCCTAATTTGTTTGAATTTAAACAGCAGATTGTTCCGGAAAAGGAGGCGATTTAACACCATTTTTATGCAAGATAAATATTTTTTTGATTACACTGAAGATAGGTAGAATCGAGGAATTTATTTATGACAATTGCAACTGAGCGCCTTACTCTTGAACAATTTCTGAAACTGCCAGAAACTAAACCGGCTAGTGAATACATTGAGGGCGAAATTATCCAAAAACCTATGCCGAAAACAAAGCACAGCCTATTGCAATTAAGAACCTGCAACGAAATTAATCAGGTGACGCAAACTCCCAATATAGCTTATGCTTTTCCAGAGTTGCGGTGTACCTTTGGCGGTCGATCGATTGTTCCAGATATTGCGGTACTATTGTGGGAACAAATTGAATTTGATGAGAGCGGTGAACCGTTGGATGATGTGCTAATTGCACCGTATTGGGCGATCGAAATCCTGTCGCCACAGCAAAGCTCAAATCGCGTAACTAGAAAAATTATTCACTGTCTTCAACATAATTGTCAGTTGGGGTGGCTAATCGATCCAGACGATCGATCGATTTTAGCGTTTTTGCCCAACCAACAACCGCAATTCTGCGAAGGTAGCGATGTCCTTCCTGTGCCCGAAATGATTCCCCTGAATATCACCGCTGAACAGGTGTTTAGCTGGTTGAGAATGCAACAATGAATCAGGGCGATCGTCTTTTTTGTACCACTTTTAAAAATCTCCCGGTGTGGTTTGTAGTGAAGACTTTAGTTTTCATCTCAACTAAGGACTGAAGTCCTTACTACAAACTAAATTCCCTATTTCCGCCACCTGTCAAATTGGTCTTCGGAACAGCCATTAATAAATTGATTGCTCACCCAACCGTCAAGGATTGTAAAAGTTTCATTAGGAGGATTCCCCGAAAATCTGGCCGCAATTTTCACCCAATTACCTTGTCTGCTGACAGCCCTAACTCCGTCTCCCAATTTTAGTTTAGCAACAACGGGATACTTAGTGCCCGGGCCTTTGCGAATGTTAACAGCGCCGCCATTACCCGTAATAAACGAGCATTGAGTTTGCTTTTTTAAAGCTTCTGCTTTTGCGGGAGCAAGGTTTTGCTGCTTGCCGAAAACAGGGAAGCTGTAAAGTGAGAAGCTAAAACTTGCAACTACGGCTGCAATAAAAAAGGCTTTTGATTGAGTAAAAATTAGCATTATTTCATTTCCTGGGATTGACCGAACTGAAGTCCTGACTATGATTTTTGGGAGAAAGACTTCAGTCCTTACTACTAACTGTTATTTGACAGAGGCAAACCATTCGGTAACACCTTGGGCGATCGCCTCGGCTAACTTCTTCTGTTCTGTTGGATTCACAATCCATTCAAACTCTTCAGGATTTATGAGAAATCCCAATTCCATTAAAACAGATGGAGCAACGGCAGGACGAGTCATGGCTAAGTTGTTCCAAAATACACCATAGCTCGGACGGTTCAACTTGGCAACTAAATAATTGTGCAAAAAGGTTGCCAAACTGTGCGCTTGCGGGTGAAACCAGAAAGCGCCGACGCCTTTAGTCTTAATGGCGTCGCCGTTATCCGGCAAAGCATTGTAGTGAATTGAAATTGCGATCGCAGGTTCTTCTTTTTGAATCATTTCCACCCTGGGTGGCAAATCCAAATCGACATCTTCTACCCGCGTCATTAGCACATTCGCGCCCCGATTTACCAATTCTTCTCGCACCAATTTCGACACAGTTAAAGCTACTGTTTTTTCTCTAATTCCCACTGGACTCACAGCACCTCCATCCTCCGGCCCGCCGTGTCCCGGATCGATGAGAATCTTAATTCCCGACAGCGGCTTTGCTTGCGAATTGGGCACTGCGCTTGTATTGGCCGGCGGGTGTTTTAAAGACAACACTAAAGTTGTG
Organism: Microcoleus sp. MON1_C1; assembly: GCF_036701945.1. NCBI lineage: Bacteria > Bacillati > Cyanobacteriota > Cyanophyceae > Oscillatoriales > Microcoleaceae > Microcoleus > Microcoleus sp. MON1_C1. Next base: position 68,726 of record NZ_JAUBRO010000024.1, read on the forward strand.
CCCTCGTATCTCAACTTGTAACCCCACTGCTGGGCGGATTTGAGATTAAAAGTGTATTGTACTTGCAGCGGCGATATTTGTTGCCATTCCAAACGCGAAATTACGGGGTCATCCTGGATGCGAATAATGTCAGTTTGAGCGGTAGTATTGTACAGGGTTAAAGTGAAAGTGCGTTCTCCTTCTTGCACCGTGACGGGCACGGGTATTTCTAAGGGAAATAAGACCTCTGTCCAGCCGGAAACTTGACGCGAACTGGCGCTGCGAATAATCGATCGCGGAGGCACTGCATCCTTGACAACTCGCACTTCTGATGCTTTAATCCAAGCACCGTAATCGAGCCTGAGCCATTCTCCCTCGCGCCCGATAACTGTTGCTCGCGTTCCCTTCGGCAGCGGTGTCATCCGCGAAAAATCTGTACTCGCGCCGGTTCGGGCAACACCTGGATCTGCTGTTACTTCGGCTATTTCTAAGTCAGCCGGAGAAAGAATAGAAATCTTGCCAGTACCCTGCTGGCTGATAGTTTGATTATTCATTGTTAGCTCAAATACAGGCACTCCTAAATCAATTTTCTCTCCTTTTACTAGCGAGGAGTTAGACTCATTGCCCCCCCTTGCCAAGGGGGGGTTGGGGGGGGTTTTACCGCAGCCTTGATACTGTTCGCTGCCGCCTTTTTTGATCGGGGAGTTTTCACCTAACAGTACAGATTTGTTGTCGGGTAGTTCGACTTGCGATCGCGCTTTTAAAGGAATAGTAACGCCCGCCAATTTTACTGAAACTTGAGCATTCGCAGGTGCGATCGCCCCAAAGCAAATATATTCCCCCGGCAAACTCGCCACATCGACTTTCGGCGTCAGGGAATCTTTAGCAAAAGCCAATCCTACAGGGACTTGCGGCTGATTCGACTCGCGCGTCACCTTAATTTTGACTTCCTGATTTTCGTAACGCAAGGTAAAGAGATTTTCGCCGAGTTGCAGCGGAAAAGTTGGGGCGAAATGCCCGGATGCGGTGCGCGAAATTTGGTTGCCATTTACTAACACTTGTCCCGGTGCGGGCGCTGTGCCGATTAAAAAGATGCGATCGGCTGTAGTTTTGTGGTTGGCTGGAGGATAAGAGACGAACAAAGGTTGAGCCGCCACAGCTACAGAGGCGATCGCCATTATCAGCCCAAACACACATAATGCTAAAAATTTTCTCATTCTAAACTGCAACTAATTGAGACTCTGTTGGTTATTTATACTAGGACTTGCGCTAAGAAACCCGGGAGAAATCCGGGAATAAACCGGGTTTCTGAGAATTAGCCGTAAGTCCTATTTACTATACAGGCCCCATTTTATCAGGTTTGTAGTTGCAATTGAGCGATCGGCAACATAAATTCCCGCGTCAAACCATTAAGTTTTAATTAATTCCGAGGTCGTTCTCCACAGTTGATCCAACCGATTCGCCGGCATCGTCAAATACAAAACATCCCCCGTACTCAAACAACAATTCAGTAAATCCCAGCCGTGGAGAGTTTGACACTTAGTTTCCGCATAAAGAGGCACAAAATCCGCAGACTTAGCAGCATCTTGAATGCGCTGACCGCAGAAAGGATGTTTTGGCGTAATCAATGTGGCCAAGCAAACCCACAGACTATCAGCCGTCATTCCGTTCCCCAAAATTCTGCCTCCAATCGCCGCCGCCGCGAAAGCAGGAGCCGCCAATTCCGTCGGGTTCAAAACTCCTTCAAACTCAAAAACTTGCTGCACCATCAAAGCAAAATGTGGGTCTTGATTGCGGACAATAACTGATATTTTTGGTGCCAATCCTTTAGCGCTCAAGGCAATTTCGACATTAGACATATCGCTGCTAGTTACCGCCAAAAGTGCTGCCGCTTGCTTAACATTAGCAGCTTCCAGAGTTGCGGGCAAATTAGCACTTCCCTGAATGACCGGAATTTTCATTGAGCGAGCCGTGCTCAGAAATCGGCTGTTCGGATCTTGCTCGATCGCCACAATATCGTAACCGTTAGTGTGCAGTTCTTTTGCAATTTGGATGCCAATTCCTCCGAGTCCGCAAATAATGTAATGATGGCGCTGCGGAACTCGCGCCACATCCCAATATTCGGTAAAGCGAGTTCCCAATACATAATCGTTGAGCAGTGCGTAGCAGATGCCGATGATGCCCGCTCCAACTAACATCATCACAACTGTAAATAGTTTAATGCTTTCGGGAGCTTGTTCCGCCACTTTTTCATGGCCTCCGGCTCCGGTAATCATCCCTACTGAAAAATAGAGAGAATCAACAATTGAGATATTATCGTCAACACAAATATAGGTAGCAGTAGCAACGGCAATCATTGACAGCAGCGTCAATACAACAATTACTGCTGCTTGGCTGTGCTGCTGAAATCTGTGCAGCCTAGTTAATGTTTTGAGCAGTTTTTGAGTTAAAGTCTTTTGGGGACTGTGGATAGTCGGCTGAGTGGCAACAATTAGCCGATCGCCCTGCTGACACTGCCGATCGGCAAGCACCGCCGATACTAAATCAGTTTTGTTAGCAGCCGGTAGATAATAAATCAACATTCGCGATCGATCGTCCCACAAATCGCTCAGTTTGCGATTTTTCCAAGGATGTGTGTCATCGATATATTCTTCGTGAATCGGCCAAGTGCGATCGAACAAACGCAACTGGCCAATCGCCTGATTTCCGAGAGCCGCAAAGGCAAAAACCGGAGCCGCCAATGATGAAACGCTCATGGAAGCGTGATCGGGCAAAGTGTGGTCAATCCTGTCGCCCAAGCTAGTATTGAACAATCTGTTGATGATGCGAATCTGAGGATTGAGAATCCTCGCTTGCATCAAAATTGCCAAATTCACAGCATCATCGTCTGCTGCAATTACTAAAGTGTGAGCGTTTTGAATGCCCGCCACCAACAAAGTAGAAGCTGCTTGCAAATTGCCGACAACCACATCAGAAGTTTCGCCGCGAATTGGGCGATCGCTAATACCAACCACAATCGCTCCTTGCTGTCTCAACAAACAAAAAATCTTGTGTCCCGTGTGGCCCAACCCGCAAACAATGATTCGAGGTTTCATAAAAAGTTATTTGCCAGCCAATTTCGGAGCTGTCCTTGTAGTTTTACTTACCATTGTTGACTGCCCAGGCTTTGCAGAATGTAGCTAAAAAGACTATCTAGGAAACTTGTGCCGCCGTAACCTGGAAGTTTTGAAACAAGGACACGAGACTGCCGTCTCCCTAAAGCCGCGTTCCAAAGTTTTGAAACAAGGACACGGCAGTGCCATGTACCTACAGATATGAGGTGCAACTAACCTAATTTAATACTGGAAAAATATCCGGGTGTGACAGCCAACCAGCAGAATCTGAATAGGTAGGGACATGACACTGCCCTGTCCCTACAACTATGACTTCCTACATAAATTTAGCTGCCTTAGCGGCAGGAGTTATTATGAAATTGACTGCACCCTTATTAGCATCCGCTTTAGTGTTCGCCGGTACTGTCGCCTTTGCAAGCCAAGTGCAAGCAGCTACCAGCAACTCTGGGAATAGCACTAGAACAACATTTCAGTGAGTTACTTCCGGCCGAAATTTTGTCACAATTGCACGGCGGGGAAATGTCACGACCGATCCAATGATTCTGTGGAAATCTACCGAGTTCGGCCGCGAATATACACCTTGGCAGCGCTGTCAAATTGTTTCCAATAGATTGACCAAAGCTGTTGCCCAGAATGGCGGAAGATTGAGCAACTTGCAGTTAACAACAGGAATTGTTAATAACTTGCCAGTAGTTTGTTACGTGAACGGACGGGGGCGCTGCAACTCTCAAAATCTGCTGTTCACCCTAGACAAGCGCAATGCTAAAAATCCCGGTGATGCTTTAACGAGATTGATTAATTTTGCCCAAGACGGCAGCGGGCCCGTGACAGTGTTCAGAACCGGAGCTCAATCGTCTGCACCGCAGTTTGTTCCCTTTGGAGATATGGTCGATCGAGCTTTTAATTCTCCAAACAATAAACCGTCAATTCCTGTAGCAAAACCGCAGGGCGATCGAGGTATTTAATCTCCAATTCTACTCGTTATCTACTCGTTACCAGGCAGAGCCTGGTAACACCGATCCGGAGGCTCTGCCTCCAATTTTCATGGAAGCTGGCGAGGCAGAGCCTCTGAATATCGGTTCCCAGGCAGAGCCTAGGAACCAGTTAACTAAAAAAACTACACTGTCACCCCTTCAATTTTCTCATCAGTCAACTCGTACAACTCGCGCAACTGCTGCAACTTATCCGCATCGGGCAGCCAAAAACCCCGCCCGTTAGCCTCCAACATTCTGCCGACAATATTGCGAAAAGCTTCAGGATTAGCCTCGCGCAACTTCTGCGCCATTTCCCGATCCAAAGCATAAGTATCAGCCGCCTGATCGTAAACCCAACTATCAGTAAAATCAGCCGTTCCGCCCCAACCAATTAACGCCGTCATCCGCTGCGAAATTTCATAAGCGCCGCCAGAACCTTGATTTGCCATCGCGTTAGCCCACTTAGGATTTAGCAACTTAGTTCGATATTCCAAGCGCAGCAAATCTTCTAAATTGCGCGGAGTGGTATCCTGAGAAAAACTTTCTACAAAACTGGTATTGACTTTTTTGCCGCGCTGCTTTTCTGCGGCTTTCTTCAAACCGCCAGTATTCGCATAATACTCTTGAATATCAGTCAAACCGTATTCAACAGAATCAATTTCTTGAATTATGCGATCGCACCCTTGCAACAACTGAGTCAAAACCTCCGGCCTCGCTTCCCCCTTATCCTTCCTCCCGTAACTAAAAACATTGCGACTTTCCCAAGTTTTCCCCAACTCATCCCCCGATTCCCAACTACCATCAACAACCCTATCGTTAACCAAAGAACCAAAATCACCAGCCGGATTAGAAAACAACCTTGCCGAATAATTCTGCACACCTTGTCCCTGCAAAATTAAAGCGTGTTTGCGAATAAAATTCTCCGCTTCCGGTTCATCAGCATCCGCCGCCCGCACGAACAAATCATCCAACAATTCAATAATATTCACAAAGCTATCTCGGAAAATCCCCGAAAGATTTCCCAACACATCAATCCGGGGATGACCGACATCAGCTAACGGTTTTAATTCATAGCGAACAATGCGGCCAGTGCCCTCTTTCAGAGGTTCAGCCCCCACCAATTCCAGCAGAATTCCAATAGATTCGCCCCGAGTCTTAATCGCATCCAAACCCCACAACATCACCGCCACAGTCTCAGGATATTTATCATGTTCCTCAAGGTGCTTCTCAATAATTTTCCGAGCAATTTCGCGCCCCCTTTCATAAGCCGCCGGAGAAGGCATCCGATAAGGGTCTAAAGCGTGAATATTCCGACCAGTTGGCAACACCCCAGCCCCATCCCGCAACAAATCCCCACCCGGTGCAGGCAGAATATATTCCCCATTCAAACCGCGCAAAAGATTAGTCAACTCATCCGTCGTTTGCAACAACAAATTCCGCACCAGCAACCCCTCCTCAAAAACCCCACCAAACCCCTCTTGCTCTTCCTCTCTGCGCCCTCTGCGCCTCTGCGGTTCATTTTCTTCAACAACCAGTTTTTGCAACTGTTCCTCCGACAACCTATCCCCAAAATAAGCCTCAAGATAAGAGGTCATTTCCTCAGAATTAGGCGGTTCCCCGAGAACGTGCAAACCAGAAGAAAACAAGCGACATTCCACCACCTGCAAATACTCGTAAAGCTTCACCAAATAGCGGTTAAAAGCATCAGGACTGAACATTCCCACATTCTCAAAACTAAAAGCAATCCCCAACTTGCGAGCCTCATCAAACGGACAATCAGCCTCCAAACCGCTATCTAAAATTTTCTTGCAAATAGCCTCTTTCAGCACATAATTCTTTGCCGTATCTTCCCGATATTCCGCAATCAAATCCCGCAAAGCCATCAATTCTTTGTACAAGCCCGCGCGGCCGTAGGGCGGCACGTTGTGAGAAATCAAAACACCGTAACCCCGCCGTTTTGCTAACATCGATTCCGAGGGATTGTTGGCAGCATAGATATAAAGATTCGGCAAACTTCCCAACAAAATATCCGACCAAGAATAGCCAGTATTTCCCAGAGGAGAACCCGGCAACCATTCAACAGTTCCGTGCATTCCGAAGTGAACCACAGCATCAGCTTGCAAATCATTTTGCAGCCACTTGTAAAAAGCAGCGTATTGAGGGTGAGGTGTCAAATCGCGATCGAACATTAAGCGCATCGGATCGCCCGAAATTCCCAGCGGCGGCTGCAAACCTATCCAAACATTCCCCAGTTGAATGCCACCGATTAGGAACTCGTCGCCGTCTGTCTTAATGCCAGTACCAGTCAGAGATTCCCACTGTTTTTCGATACGACTTGTTAACAGATAGCCCAGCCATTTTTCTAAAGTTTTGACATTAACAGTCTCTTTTGTGGTACGGGCATCTTGCCCGTCACAAGTAGCTTCATCCGCCTCTTTCACCCTGCGAATTAACTCCTCACCGTCAGCCGGAATTTCTCCAACTGTATAACCTGCTGCTTGAAGTTTGTGCAGGAAATTTAGCAGCGATTTCGGTACATTTAATAAAGCAGCCGTACCCGCCGCACCGTAACCGGGAGGAAACCCGTAGAGAATAATCGCAATTTTCCTTTCAGATGGCGGAGTTTGGCGCAATTTCACCCAATTATTAATTCTACTTGTCAGGCGTTTGGCGCGATCGGGCACCAGATAAATATCCTCACCCACCAAACCGCCCAGGGGCACTGGATCGATCGCACCATCCAACTCAGGCAAAGCATACAATACCACACTTTGCAAACCCCCAATCCCCTGACGAGTCCAAGAATGGATATCCTGAATCAGCAGAGGTGCGGACACAAAATAAGGTACATTTTTAGCAGTTAAAATGCGCTTAGCAACTTCCACCTGCCTTCCACCCTCCATCGAACCAGCAGGCCCGCCAACCAAAGGAAAGCCAATAGTAGAAACAATCGCATCAACTTCCACAGCATCTTTAGAAAGCGAAAGAGTTTCAATATTGCCTTGTTTTCGCCGCGCAGTTTCATCAGCAGTCGTCATCCAATCCCGCACCGCCACATGGCCTTCAACGCCATTGATAAAAATCGGCAAGGGCACAATTCCCGCATCTTCAAAATAGCGAATTAATTGAGGAATATAAGGCTGCTTGGTGATAACGTGTTTGCGGTAAAGCAAGATGCCCACAACAGGGGATTTTACTTGCTTGAAATTAGGGAACCCATTGGTTCCAAACTTTGTGGATCGGGCATCTTGCCCGTTAGAAACCTGGCCAGAATTTTGAGACCAATTCGTCTCAAAATTTGTGGAACGGGCATCTTGCCCGTTATAACCCTTTGTATCAAGATGTCTAGCCTCTTTTGTGGAACGGGAATCTTGCCCGCCCCTAGCACTTTGATGACTCAGATACCAATCCAAATATTGCCGAGGCGATTCACAATAACCATTATAATCAGGATGCAACAAACCCATATTGGGAGTTTCCACAGGCGGCGGAATTTCTGCAACCTTCAGCCCCAAATACTTTTCGGAAATAATCCAAAACATTGAGACAACATTATCCGCCCCGCCCGCATTCCAGTAACCATAAATAATCAGCCAGTTGCGTAAATCCTGCACTTTTTGCACCGGCACATATTTTAATAATTTCGGCCCCACCTTCAAAAAGCTGATGTAACCAGCCAGCTTATCTTCTTCTCGCCCATTGCTGAACTTATCCAGAATAAACTTAACCGGCTTCGGCATTCCCTTCGGTTTGTCGCCAATTTTAAAAGCGCCGATTTGAGTAAGACTCATCAATTCCAAAGCCGACTCAAAAACCAGGCGAATCGGGATATGTTGCACCCTTTCTCGCAGCCACATTACCGCATCGTAATCAAACAGCAAACTCCCGAAAAACACATCAGCATTCGAGAGGGCGGTTGCTACAGCGTCGGGTTCATCTGCGAGGGCGCGATCGCTAAAAACGCGCACTTCCAATCCCTGACTCCCAGAAACAGCCAACTCAGCAGCTTTGCGGTACAAATCAGCATTAAAAGATTCAAACCCTGCAATTAAGACAATGCGTTTCACAGCCCTACCTCGAAATATTTGCTTCTTTTAATGATAGACTAATTGCAGAAAAACACAGGCAAGATGCCTGTGCCACTTCCAGACAGAACAACACAAAAGATAAACTTCTTCCTTCTCTTTCTTCGCGCCCTTCGCGCCTTCGCGGTTCGTCAAATCTAAGAAAATATTAAAATAATCAGACCAATCCAAACACAAGCATAATTAAAACAGTGAATCGAATTCCTCCCGCAATAGTTATATTAGGTCAAAACAGCCAGCCGATCGCAAAAAAAATCTCCGCACATTTCCCCGGTTCCCAGATTTACGGTTTAATCGATCGCACTTCCGACACAGACATCAACTTTAGCAACTTCGGCGAAACATTGCGGGAATTGTTTGCAACAGAAACCCCCATAATCGCTATCTGCGCCGCCGGAATAATCATCCGTACCCTCGCCCCGCTGCTGTCAGACAAACGCGCCGAACCGCCAGTTTTAGCCGTCGCAGAAGACGGAAGCGCCGTCGTACCGCTGCTGGGCGGTTTGCACGGCGTTAATGATTTGGCCAGAGAGATTGCAGCAGCCCTCGGCGTACAACCTGCAATTACCACCACCGGAGATATTCGGTTTCGCACCGCGTTGCTGAGTCCTCCCCAAGGCTATTATTTGGCGAATCCAGAGGACGCGAAGACTTTTATTTCAAATTTGCTCGCCGGGGCAAAAGTACGCCTAGAAGGGGCTGCAAGCTGGCTTTCCGAGAGCAATTTGCCGATCGCCCCCGACGCCCAATTAACTATCCGCGTCACCGAAAAAGCAATTGCGCCGACGCCAGATTGTTTGGTTTACCATCCGCAAATTGCAGCAGTTGCACTCGCGAATCTATCGAATATTCAGCCAGAAATAGCCCTGTATTGCGTGCAGGAATTACTGGCAAAAACTAATTTAGCAGCAGCTTCTGTTGCTGGATTTTTTGCATTAAAACATGAGATGGGAAATCCGGCACTTGAAGCAGTTTCACAATATTTTAAAGTCCCCATCCGCTTTTTCAATCTCTCCGAACTTGTCGAATTAGACTCAATTGAATTCATCGAAAATAAGGCTGCACAAATTGCCATGACAGCAGCAGGTGCAAACAGTCAGTTAATCGAATGCGATCGCACTTTATCCGTGAATTGCGCGATCGCCCTGGCCACCCAACCCTTTGATGCTAGGGCGATCGGAGTTAGCCGCGGCAAACTGGCGATCGTCGGTACCGGCCCTGGAGGCGCGCCCTGGATGTCCCCGGAAGTTAAGGAAATTCTGCGCGAAGCCACGGATTGGGTGGGTTACAAGTTCTATCTCGACTTAGCCGGAAGCCTGCGCGAAGGACAAAAGCGGCACGATTCCGACAACCGCGAAGAGATCGATCGCGCGCGTTTTGCCCTAGATTTAGCAGCATCCGGCAAATCTGTCGCCGTCGTTTCGTCGGGAGATCCGGGTATTTTTGCGATGGCGGCGGCGGTGTTTGAGGCGATCGACTTTGATGCCAAACCCGAATGGCAAGGCATCGATATTCGGGTGGCACCGGGCATTTCAGCCATGCAGGCGGCCGCTGCTGCGATCGGAGCACCCCTCGGACACGATTTTTGCGTGATTTCGCTTTCGGATATTCTCAAGCCTTGGGAGGTCATAGAACAGCGGATTGCGGCTGCTGCTGCGGCCGATTTAGTTATGGCATTTTACAATCCCATATCGAAAGAGCGGATTTTGCAACTCTCAAGGGCGATCGATATTTTGTTGCAAAGTCGCGATCCTAAAACCCCCGTCATACTTGGGCGAAACCTCGGCCGGCCCGGTCAATCTGTGCGCGTTTGCACCCTCGGCGAATTCCAGCCGCAAGACGCCGACATGAGAACTTTAGTTATTGTCGGTTCGAGTCAAACTCGGATTATTCCCCGCAAATATGGAGATGTTTGGGTTTATACGCCGCGCAGGTACGAAAAATAAGTAAAGCAGCAAAAACTTTGGAAATAAGTAAATGATTGAAAGCTAAATGACTTTGACAAGGAAATATTTTGAGTTTCCTGGGGAGAGTCTAGCTTAACAAATAATGGCGAATCACTCGATCGCGATCGGCCTGTTATTTCATCTCATAGTTGTCACTCTCGATATTTGATTACAAAAATCCTCGGTAATGAGGGTTCTCGGCTTCCGGAAGCCGAGTTTTTCTCGCAGACATTGAGCGAATTTAGAACTAGACTCAACCCTAGTAAGGGTTTCAGCTTCATTTTGGGAGAAATATAATTTAGTTGTCAGTAAATTTTTTATTATTATATAGCCACCCTAAAATCAAGGGCGATCGAGGTCGGTTAAATTCCTTAATCCTACAATAATCCTAAGGTTACAAAAAGAGGCTTTCACCTGCAGGAGTCTTTTGTGTCTTTGGGTAGACCGAATTCTTTTTTTCTTTTGATACACTTTCCTTAAATAAAGCTTAAAATAACAGTTAAAAGAACATGAAATTCCAAATTCCTTTAGCTCCTGGGGCTGTAACCCAATTTTTGCTTAGAGTGGTGACCTGTCTAGCTGTACTCTCTTTCTTAAGTCAGATGAGTCTGTACTACTTGCCGGAATACCCGTTGAGAGAGTACTTTGCAAAAGTATTTAACGTTGATGCCGAGCGGAACGTTCCAACCTTCTACTCATTTTTGGCATTGCTGTTTAGTTCTCTCTTGCTGGGTACGATCGCCTATGCGAAAAATTTGGATAGCGATCGCTACAAGAATCACTGGAAAATTTTATCATTCATATTTTTATATTTATCGTTAGATGAAGCTGGTCAATTGCACGAAAGTTTTATAGATCCGATGCGAAGCCTGCTAAATGCCTCAGGATTTCTTTACTTTACTTGGATTGTGCCGTTCGGTTTTCTGGTAGCGATATTTCTATTATCCTATAGTAAGTTTGTGTTTCACCTTCCTGTTGCTACAAGAAAATTATTTGTTGGAGCCTGCGCTCTTTATATTGGGGGAGCAATCGGCATGGAACTTCCAGGGGGATACCTATTTTCTACCACGGGGATGGAGAGTGTACCCTACCTGATAGTAGCGACCCTTGAAGAGTCATTAGAAATGCTGGGCATCGTTGTATTTATCCACGGATTGATTTCCTATATCAAGACATATTTAGGCGGCGTAAGTTGGAATATTTACATACCAGGAAAAAACTCACCAGCTACCGAGCATCAAAATATCGGCATACCTGCCCTTAGCGAACCAGCCAACACAAATATATCAAGGTAAATCACTTAAAACCGGGTTTAATGGACGACGAAAATACTGCATTATGGCTTTTTATCCGAATAAAAAACCCAGTTTTTTTGGTACTGATGCGTCCTGGACTGGAGGTTATGCGATCTTCGGCGCACAAAACGACTAATATATAGGCTGCTTGGTGGACTAAAAGACTAATTAGAGGTGGAACAGCTTAGTTCACAGATGACATCCTCACCTTTACCAGAAAATCGTTAAGAGCAACCTTTGCATTAGGATTTGACGGCAAATGACTTGTAAAACTTGCCTCTTCTAATACATTAATTAGCCGATCGCGCTCTTGCTGATAAAATTCAATATCTGTATCTTCCAGCACTGATTTTTCCTCCCCAGCCAGCTTGCGATCGATCAAATCAGGAATATACGACAACTGGAACTTCTCGTTAAGTTTCACCAAATTCGCCTCGACTTCCCCCGTTTGCATCAAGTGAATCCCAGCCAGCAACACCCGATAAACGTACAGCAGCGGCTTAACCCGACGCGGGCGTTCTTTCTCAAACAATTTCCATTGAGTTTTAGCAAAACCGAGATAATGGTGGCTGTGGTGCTTGGTAATGCAGTTCGAGGCGAGCTCCTTTAATTCCTCGTGTTCCTTTGTACTGTAAACTATCAGCGGCGAATACAGTTGTTCTAGCACGTAGCCGTTGCGCTTCAACAGCATCTCAAAAAATTTCTTGATGTCGTGAGTTACTAAATCGAGTTGCATTCCATCCCGAACTTCCGACACTTCGATTGTTTCTTCAGCAGAAATCAGTCCAATTACTTTCGGTAGCGGTAAGATGTGTACTCCCCGCAAGTCGAAGTCAGAATCGGCGGAAGGAAAGCCGTATAAGTGCGAACCGCTGACAGTCGCAAACAGCAGCGGATAAGGTTGAACGGAGATAATTTGGGCGAGATTCGAGATGTATTCTGTCATTTATTGCAGTCCATGCAGGCGGGCTTTGTTTCACAAGAAGCGATTTCAATATCCGATTTCGATCGCACCTCTACGAGATTTAATCAAAAACAGGTTCGCTTTCTCGTAATTAGGACGTTCTGGCAACTTAGTTGCAGCAAAAGCGCGATCGAACTCAGCGTGCAAGCTCAACCGCCAGCGATTCACCTCATCCCAGGATATTTCTTGGTTGCGGATCGATAAAAGTTGCGATCGATAATCCTGGACGCGAACCGGCACAAACCCCTCCTTGAGGACAGTAATTCCTGACAGCAGCAAGCGAATTAAGTGCATCGCGTGCTTCCAACGAATTTCCCCGGTATTGCGGAGGTCTTGCTCCATTTTTTTAAATTGAGACAAAACGTAGCTATTGTAAGTTTGATAAACCAATTGAGAAAGAAAGATTTCCTTAATTTCCAGCAATTCTTGTGCGACCGGAGAAACCGTTTCTACCAAAGGCGTGTATAAACATTCTAGCACATTTGGATTAGCTTTTAGTGCCAAAACTAGAAACTTTTGCAGTTCCCAATAGCATTCCTGATTTTCCTTGTTTTCCAATTGTTCTGGAATGCCGTAAAGCGACCAATGAAGTATTGCAGGCGGCAGGTAAATCCCGCGTCTGTCTGTATCGGATTGCTCGTTATCAAGACCGTAGGCTCTCGAACCAAGAATGCAGCGGTAAATTACAGAATCATAGAGGTTGTATTCGGCGAGAAAATCTCCTCCTGACTGCAATCCTTCGCTCTGAAACTGCTTGCGGATGCTGAGTTCGTGCCGCCGCAGACTAACTTCTGTTCCGTCTGGGAGTTTAACTAAATATGCGTGGGAATTGTCGGTAGGCGATTGAACGATGACACCTACTAATCCCGGTTTCCAAGATTGGTCGCTGGCGGGCTTTTTGACCTCGATTCGGGTGACAATTTGGGTTCCTGCGGGCAGGATTAAGTTGAAATTTTGGGAAATATTGGCATTTGCCATGAGGGAACCTCCTGCGGGGACACGAGCTACAATGTTAGTGTAGCATATGTGTAGTATCCAAGGCAAGTTTTGGGCGATTCCCTTCGGGATAGCTTCGCTTCATGCGGATTTGACCTTGTTGAAAATTGTCTAATTATCAAAGAGGAATATCGCCAGGGAGTTGAGGCGAAGGTATTGGAGATTTTTGAGACTCACCCGACAATTGCAGCAATTCGCAATGGGGAAGCAGTGAGGGACTTGCAACTGGTGGCCTTAGAACGTACTCTGAGGCAAGAATTGGGCGGGGGGAACCTGCATTTTTCGGAGTCGAATATTCGCAAGGCGTTTAATCTGAAGGTGAATAGTTAATTATCATTTCTGCGAGAGTTGTTCGAGATTGAGGCATTGCCGGATTATCAGGAAGTGGTAAGGCGGAATTTTGAGTATTTTATTGGCCAACGGCACTTTAACGCCAATCTGATTCGGTTTTTAAAGGCGCTGCAGAATGTGTTTTTGAAGAAGCGACAGTTGGAGTTCCGGATTTGTATGAGGCACCGTTGGATCAGTTTCCAGAAGAGGCTGTGGAACGCTGGTTTACTCAGAAGTGGATGAGTTGATTGAGTTTACTGAAGAGTTAGCAGCTTAACTTTTTAAATTCAATAGGAGAGATATGAAATTTATTTCTTTAACACTGGTGGCTGCGCTTGGAGTTTTAAGTCTAGCAATGAGAGCTTCGGCCATTTCAGACGTTGTGTGGAAACCTGTTCCTGGAACAAAGATTAATAATGATTTTTGGTATGTAGGAACTAACACCATAAATAGACAAGGCGCTCGTATTACCTTTGATGTGAGGACGAACTCAAAACAATACGTGCTGTACTCGGCTAATTGCCAAACTCGGATGATGCAGAGACTAGCAGAGGGAAGCGTTAAAACAGGAAAAATTGTAGTCTATGAAAGATATCGAGAAGCGTACTTTCCCCCTAATCAAGTTCAAAAAAAGGTGCTGAACTACGCTTGCACTCAAAAAAGGTAGTAAAATCAGGTTTCACAAGTCCCTGGTTTTAAATTGTGCTCGCTGGCGCCGAACTTCAATCGCCAGTTGGCCCCATTTGGGAGAGATTACGATCGTCGGGATTCTCCAACCCAAAGCAGGATGAGGTTTTTGATTGGGGGCCCAGGTTACAAGGAAGTGATTGCTGAAGTTAAAGCATATTATGGGAATAAAAGTGCCGGATTTGATGAGTTTTATAGATAAAAAAGGCAACTTAAACAAGTTATTAAAATGTTAGAAGATGATGGTGGATATTTAGCTAGAACAAAGGACAGTCATCGTTAATTTAAACACGCTGAAAAGGCTGGAAGTTTCACTGTGTCAGGTAATTTAGGCTTTGATATGCCAATTAGTACGCTTAAAGTGGAAATTTTGAGAAAGATTGGCATTGGCCATGAGGAAACCTCCTGCGGGCACACGAGCTACAATTACTGTAGCATATGTGTAGTATAGAAGGGCGTTTTGGGCGATCGTTTGGACATAGGTTACATCAAATCTAGCAAATTAGTTACAATTACGACAGAAAGCCCAGTTTTTGTCTTAATAAAAAATTGGGCTTGTGCGATCGCAGCAACTTAGTGTTGATTTCAGGTGCTGCAAGTTGTCGCGAAAGGCTTAACTGTTAGAATCTTCTCAAGCAGCCTAAAAAAACGACCGCTACCAACGGTTGCCATCAGTAAATTATTTTTTTGATTAAGATGATCGTACCACATTTCCAATTACCCGAACAAAAGCAATATGATCGTATTTCCTTGGAAGATGCAATCAGATTATATGAGCACCGGTTATTGACGACGGCGGGCTTTATTTACACCATCACCAAAATCTATAGCGCAAATGGCCAGAAGCTAAATATCCCGAAACCACGCGAATTTTACGAGTATTTTAACATACCAAAATCAACTTTCTACCGAGCACTTGCTCAGCTCGAAAATTCTCCAGAGTTAGAATTTCACTGGGAACCGGTCGTGGGAATATCTATCTGGTGCGGCGACGAGGCTCAAGAAGTTGTAGGGTGCGTCAGGGCAGAATGTGACGACAACAAACTAAGAATTTCCCCCTGACGCACCCTACTGTTAGCTTACGCACTGCGAGAAAGAAACCGGGTTTTTTAACAAATCTGCGGGTCACAACGAAGTATTCTCGTAAAAACCCGGTTTCTGGCCACCCGTGCGTAAATCCTAAAATTGTAGAAAACGGAGAAAAAATTGATAGAAAGCACAGAAAAAAAAAGCACGAGTTTGAGCTAAATCCCTGTAACTCTTGATAGATATACTTTTGAGAATATGGGCGATGCAGGATTTGAACCTGCGACATCTACCGTGTGAAGGTAGCGCGCTACCACTGTGCCAATCGCCCGCAGATAACTACCATAACATACTGACTCCCAATTAGCAACTAAAATTGCCAAAAAAAATCAGCCGCTGGTTTCAGAGTTAAACTCGACATAACGTGCGATCGCACTTTTGCCCGATCGCACTCAAATAATCATCAGTTAACCTGCCACCAACCCGCCGCTGGGCCGACAAATCGCACTAGCACCCACCAAGCCACCAACAGACCAATCCCGATCCAGCTTCCGCGACTTGTCCACTTGACAAAATCTTCGCTTTGGGTTTTCGTGATTGGCAGCCAAGAAACGATGCGTTCTTCTTTACCGTATTCGTCGCCGATCGCCTCTTTGCGACGCTTAGATTCACCCATAATCTTTGTCTACTAAATTAGATTTCAACTGGATACCTAACCAAATTATACGCCAACAGGTCATCTCAAGCCTGCGTCAGCCAAGTCGTATCCAAATAATCAATCCTCGCAAAAGGACTCAAAGCCGCTAAAACCTGCTGTCCGTAACTGCGGTGAATCACCCTGCTGTCGAATATCGCCACAACCCCTTGGCGTTCTCGCACCGGCGCGATCGCCCGCTGCAACTCATTCAGCGCCGCCGGCAGCAAATACAACCGAAACCAATCCTTGCGCCGTTCCTTATAATAAGCCACACGCGCCGTCACCAAAGGATTCTCCAAAGAAGGTAGCGGCAAAGTTGCGATCGCCAGCAAGTGAGGCGCCCTCAATTCTCCCTGATGTTCCCGCCAAAACTCCCACCCCGTCACCAAAATCGCATTCTCGCCCACATCAGTCTTTTCTACCTGCACCCGAGAACCGAACTCAGAAGCCAAAATCGCCGCCAGCCGAGCCTTGAGCGGTACATCACCAACAATCAGCACCGTTAAACCGGCCACCGACGCGCTCATCAACAGCAAAGTCCGAATTTCTTCAATTAAAACACCCTGAAATTCCGGCGTATTCGGCAGCGGCAGCCAGTTGGGAATGTACAGTTGAATTAATTCGCTTTGTCGATCGGGCGAAAACTTAACGCTCGTCAATTCTGGCAGTCCCAGCATTTCCCGGAAAATCGGAGCCTTCGGTTCCACATCCACCGCCCCGCCAATCAACACCACCGGCTGATCGTCCCAAATTTTGCTCAAAACCTCAGCCACCTGCACCGGCGCGCAGTACAGAGAAAATGACCCAGCCTCGCGATGAATTTCCGCCCACCGCAGTTTTCCGTTTGTTTCCCACCGCTGCCAAAAATTGCTCCAAGCAGCCGGAATTAGGGGGTTTGGCTCGATTTTTTCAAACAGCCCCTGCAAAATATTTTGCTCTGCCGTTTCCAGCAAATAGCACTCCTCTGGTTTCGCCGGATGCCGAAAGAAAGCCCGCGTTAGCATTACCCGCCCTTGAAGGATTGCATCGGCTTCCAAAGGCTGAGATTGCATTAAATCATTCCAATCAGCCGGTTGCAAACCCGCCGTCAATTGCTGGCGCGTCCAAACTTCCAAGTCATCCACACCGTCAATAATTGTCGGAATATTCCTGTGCAGTTGCGAATTCCCCGCCAAGCGAGCCGCCAGCCAAGACTCTGGATCTGCTAGCATCAATCCTCGCCCAGTGGCACGATCCGAATAAGTCTCGATCGACCCCTCTGTTTGCAGCCACTCTTGCAAACGCGGAATTTCCACGGCTCTCAAATGCTCGATCAGCGGTGTCGGCGCCACTAAAATCACAGGCTCCGGCCACATCAAAATCGGCATCAAATAGCTGACTCGATACCGCTGTTGGTAAGCTCCAGCGGGAAGCCCTGTTTGGATCAGAGCGCTGCGCCCCAAGCGCAAAGCCCGCGCCACGAGCCGCGCCATCGTTAAATGGTGTGGCCAGTGCGGCTCGGAGTGCGATCGCAGGAAGCGGAGCAACGAGTTGTGGACTTCTACCTCAATCAATCGGTTTTAAAATTGATATTTCTCACTCAACATAATCAAAACTGGCCAGAAAATCAACTACTTTTTGACCGAGAGGCAAACTGAACTTACTGTCCTGATGAGTTGCACCTCCCTTCCCAAAATTCCCGTGAGAATTCACCATCAAACTCTCCTGTCCCGAACTAATTAAAATAGTTTGGGTTGGTGACTCAAAAAACTTTGTGGGCTGACTAACCCGTGATATATTAGAGACAAAATTTATCAACTCGTTTAATTTATTTGTAGCTGTACTCAATGCTTTACGCAACTGCACTATTCGTTTCTCTTCCAAATTTTGACTTTCGATATTTTTCCCGATAACTATAATATTTCTCTGAGTTTGTACAGCATCCTTAAAAGGAAGAATCGCTAAAAAAGCTGCTGGCAATAAATGCTCATCGCTCTCAAATCTAAAAGTTAGAGTTGTGCGGCGGTAGCCGACTTCAATATTAGGAGGAAAATTCATTGCCCGGTAATGCCGAGCTATTTCGCTGTAAACTGTTGCTAAAGTGCTGTTTGCTGAGTAGTCTAAAAGTGCGTCAACCACAATTTGCACTAACCCAGGCGTGTGATTTAAAAATTTTCTCGATTCTGACGGCGAATTAAATTGTTGAATCTGAGTGCGATCGCCTGCAGGGCTGAGGTCAACCCACTCGCAAGTAATATCCTCTGCGATGATCCCACACCTAGGAACCAAATACAGTTTTGCTCCTGTTAAAGTTGCTCCCCTCAAATCAGCGCCCACCCAATCTGCATTAATCAAATTTGTTTCTGTCAAATCAGCGTGAACGAAACTAGCACTTCCTAAATTAGTATTTCTTAAATCTGCTCCGTTAAGGTTAGCTCCGCTCAATTTAGCACAGCTCAGATCGGCGCCGTTGAGGTTAGCTCCCGTCAAATCCGCCCATTTAAGGTTAGCTCCGCTCAAATTGGCACTGCTGAGATTCACCTGTTGCAACGAAGCTTGTCTCATATCGGCATTGCTCAAATTGACCCCGCTAAGTTCTGCTTTCGTCAAATCTGCGCCGTGTAAGTTAGCTTCTTGAAAGTTAGCTGAAGAAGCCGAAGCACCTCTGAGATTTGCCCCGGAAAGATTAGCACCGGACAGGTTAGCTTCCGTCAGTTTTACCTCTCTTAAATCTGCTTCAGTCATGTTAGCGCCGCTGAAGTTAGTTTTGCTGAGTTCGCAGCGGACTAATTCGCTTCTAATCAGGGATGCTCGGATTAATTGAGCTGCACTTAAATCGGCTCTCACTAAGTTTGCTACGTTGATAGTAGCCCCGTTTAAGATTGCCCGCGAAAGATTAGTGCTACTGAGTCTCGCCACATTCAGGTTAGCTTCGCTCAAGTTAGCGTCGCTCAAGTTAGCGCCGCTGAGGTTGGTTACAAATAAGCTAGCCCGCCTTAAAATTGATTGGCTGAGGTTGATGCGGCTGAGATTAGCTTCATTCAGGTTGATTCCTGTGAAATCTCTGTCACCTTCTGTGTATCTCTTGACGAGTGCAAATCGTTTGAGCAGTTCTTCAGCTTCCATTTTTTTCTTTAATGAAATGGCAATTGGCTAACTTTTATATGGCATGAATAGAAATGATATCAAATTAATTTATAGTATTTACTCACCGAGCTGATAAAAGCTTTTGACAAACTCAATGACCGTATTTAGCGGCGGGGTGGTAAATCTTTGGGCTTTAATTCCAGGACTGATAGACGTTTTGTTGACTCCGGGCAAATTTGTCAAGTTTCTGCCAAAATCTGGGTGATAGTGAATCATCAAAGTTTCGGCGCTGGAGTTAGCCAGTACAGTTTGGGTAGGCGATTGGAAAAAACTTGACATCGGTTCGCGATCGAGGCGAATCGGCTGAATTTTCATTTCCCCTATTTTTCTCATTGCTTTGGTCAGAGCTACGTTTAATTGCACTACCATATTTGAGACTCTGACGCCCAGGTTATTACCACTTTGGGGTTGAATCATCTTGATCAGAGTAATCAAATTTTTCTGAGTAAATGCTGCATCACTAAAGGGAATAATCGCAACGAAAGCTGTGGGAAATAGTTGCTCGTCCTGCTCTATTTTAAATGATATGATTGTGCGTCTGGAATTAACTTCGATACTGGGAGGATGGCTCAAAGCAGGGTATTGACGGGCAATTTGGCGGTAGGTAGCTGCAAGGACAAAGTTAGCATCGGGGTCGAGGGGTCGATCGACAATAATTTGAACTGTCGGTGGTGTAGCATTGAAAAACCTTTGAGATTCTTCTGGGGTAAAGCGCTGAATGTGGCTGCGATCGCCGTTAGGACTGAGGTCAACCCAATCGCAGGTAATGTCATCTGCTTTCACATCAAACCTAGACACCGCGTAAATTTTTGCCCCCGTCAGAGCCGCCCCCGTCAAATCTGCGCCCACCCAATCAGCGTGAATCAAATTTGCTTGAGTCAAATCCGCGTGTACCAGAGTAGCGTTCAACAGGTTGACATTGCTCAAATTTGCCCCGTACAAGTTGGCCCCGCTCAATCTCGCTTCATCGAGGTCAGCACCGCTCAGGTTCGCCCCGCTGAGGTCAGCCCACCGGAGATTAGCGCCTCGCAAGTCAGCGCCACTGAGGTTTGCCTGAGACAGATTAGCTTGTCTGAGTTCGGCATTGCAGAGGTTGACTCCTCGCAAGTCTGCCCTGCTGAGGTCGGCTCTGTGCAAGTTGGCCCGTTCCAAGTTGGCCGCTATTAGGGAAGCGCCTCTCAGGTGAGCCCCGCTGAGGTCGGCTTGCTCTAGATTGGCTTCTCTGAGGGTTGCTTCTCTCAAATCTGCTTCGCTGAGATTTGCACCGGTCAAGTTGGCACTGCTGAGGTCGGCTCGGATCAGTTCGGATCTGATCATTGTAGCTTCGACGAGTTGGGCTTCTCTGAGGTCGGCTCGAATCAAGTTTGCCACGTTGAGGATAGCGCCGCTGAGGTTGGCTTTGTAGAGATTGGCACCGCTGAGTCTGGCAACATTGAGTTTGGCTTTTCTCATGTTGGCGTTTGACAAATTGGTGCCGCTCATGTTAGTCAGGCTCAAGATTGCCTCACTGAAATTAGCCCCGCTGAGATCGATCCTGCTGAGATTTGCCTCGCAAAGGAGGATAGCAGTAAAGTCTCTTTCTCCTGCGGCATATTTGGTGATGAGTTCTTGGGCATCCATGCTTTTCAATTTCCCTGATGTGTTAGCTAGAACAAAGCTTTGTTGTGCCAACCTTTAAACTAGAATAAGCATTTTTTGTAACTTGATGCAATATGCCTAGACATCTATATTATGGAAGCCTTTTATAAAATCCAAAATGCTAGTGATATTAGCTTGACCTAATTTTGTGCTTTCGGCTAACTTACCCGAGGTTGAGTTGCTCGGCTCGTATTTTTTAATCAGGCGCTTGCCGAAGCCTGGGTGGTGATATACGCTGAGTCTTTGGTCGCGCGAATTAATTAAGATCATCTGTGTAGGAATCTGAAAAAAATTGATGCTTTCGCCGATTTTTGGAAAAGAACTGGAAATTTTGATTTGGTCTACTTTGCTAATAGCTTGGTTGAGAGCTTTGCTGCATAACTGGACGTGTTTTGATTCCTTGACGTTAAGTTTACCTGCATCGTGGGATTGAATCATTTTCATCAAAGCAATTAGGTTTTTTTGAGTTATGGCAGCATCGTTAAAAGGAATGATGGCAACGTAAGCGGTGGCAAATAATTTATCGTCGCTGTCCATTTTAAAGGCGAGTACGGTGCGCCTGGAGCTGACTTCGATCGTGGGAGGCTGACTTAAACTCGGGTATTGTTGGGCAATTTGGTAATAAGTTGCAGCTAGGGCAAAATGAGCGCCTTGGTCTAAGGGCGAGTCAATCACAATCCGAACAGTGGGCAAGGTTTCGTGAAAAAATTCGTGGGTTCCTCCAGAGTTCAACCAGTAAATTTGGCTGTGGTCGCCGTTGGGGCTGAGATCGACCCACTTGCAGGTCATGCCTTCGGTTTTGATGCCGAGCCGCGAAACTGCGTGGAGTTTGGCTCCGGTTAAGGTGGCTCCGGTTAAGTCGGCTCCAATCCAGTCGGCGCGGATTAGATAGGCATTTGTCAGGTCGGCGTGAACTAAACTGGCATTTGACAGGTCGGCGTGACAGAGGTCGGCTCGGCTGAGGTCGGCACCGCTCAATTTGGCTTCGCTCAGGTCGGCCCAGCGGAGATTGCAGCCGCTGAGGATTGCCCAGCGCAAATTGACGCCGCTGAGGTCGGCGCCGCTGAGTACGGCTTGAGTGAGGTTGGCTTGTCTCAGTTCTGTGCCTCGCAAGTCTGCGCCGCTGAGGTCGGCTCGGCTGAGGTCGGCGCCTTGCAGGTTGGCTTGTTCGAGGTTGGCTTCTGTCAAGCACGCGCCACTGAGATGAGCGCCTCGAAGGTTGGCTTGAGCGAGGTTGGCTCCTCGAAGGGTGGCTTCGGTGAGGGTGGCGCCGCTGAGGTTTGCGCCGCTGAGGTTTGCGCCGCTGAGTTCGGCTCGAATGAGTTCGGCTCTGATCAGTTTCGCTCCTATCAGTATGGCTTTTTTGAGGTCAACTCGCACTAGGTAAGCGACGTTGAGGTCGGCGTCGGTGAGGTCGGCGCCGCCTAGATGGGCGCCACTGAGTCTGGCAATGTTGAGTTTGGCACCGATGAGGTTGGTTTTGCTGAGGTTGGCTCCGCTCAGGTTTGCTACACTCAGATTCGCACCCTTGAGGTTGGCTCCGCTCAAGTTGACGCCGCTGAGGTTGGCCTCAGTCAGGTTGATTCCGGCAAAGTTTCTTTCTCCGGCGGCATATTTTTTCAGGAGTTCCTCGACTGTCATGGGGGCGGCACCGTATCAAATATCCCCATTTTATTGCTATGAATATCGGTATTGTAGGACTGGGTTTAATTGGCGGCTCGATCGGGCTGGATTTGCGATCGCGCGGGTTTAATGTTTTTGGGGTTTCCAGTCGGCTGCAGACTTGCTCTCGGGCGCAAGCTCGCGGTGTTGTCAATGAAGCCAGCATACACCTGTCTCTAATGGCAGCAGCCGATGTAGTTTTTATTTGCACGCCGCTGGGGTCGATCGAGCCGATCGTCCGAGAGTTGGTGCCCTATCTTTCCCGGGATACTATTGTAACGGATGTCGGTTCCGTAAAAACACCCATAGTGCAGGCTGTGTCTTCTCTGTGGCCGAACTTTGTGGGGGGACACCCGATGGCGGGGACTGCTGAAAGCGGAATCGAGGCGGCGGTGCCGGATTTGTTTGTCGGGCGGCCTTACGTGGTGACGCCGACTCCCCAGACGCCGGCGCTTGCGGTGGATAAGGTTGAGGAAATTGCGCGGTTACTGGGTGCTAAAGTTTACCGATGTGAGCCGGAAGAACACGATCGAGCTGTGGCTTGGATTTCTCATTTGCCGCTAATGGCGAGCGCGACGCTGGTTGCTGCCTGCGATCGAGAGGGCGATCGGGATATTGTTAATTTAGCCCAACATTTGGCGAGTTCTGGTTTCCGGGATACGAGCCGCGTTGGCGGTGGCAATCCCGAGCTGGGAGTGATGGTGGCAAAGTACAATCGAGAGGAATTGCTGCGATCGCTCTCTATTTACCGCGACAGTCTTGACGAGTTCATCACCGATATCGCAGCCGAAAATTGGCAAGCTCTCGAACACAAGCTGAAGCTGACTCAACAAGCGAGACAAAATTACAAATTGTGAGCCAAAAAATACTTAAAACTTTCCCCGTCTCGATTATGATTTGTGGATGCCTATATATTGAGTTTCAATGTACACTTATTCTCGACTCAAGCGATTTTTACTAGGTGAATCTCTCCCCACTAGCGCATCTATTCATGAACGCCTAAGCAACGCTGCAGGACTAGCTGTTCTGGCTTCAGATGCACTTTCGTCTGTTGCCTACGCTACTCAAGAAACTCTGCTGGTGCTATTACTAGCCGGGAGTAGTAGTTTGAGTTTATCGCTGCCTCTTTCTGGAATTATTATTTTACTGTTGGCGATCGTGGCGCTGTCTTACCGACAGACAATTAAAGCGTACCCCAACGGCGGCGGTGCTTACATTGTGGCGCGAGAAAATTTAGGTATTTCTCCCGGTTTGGTCGCAGCAGCTTCACTGATGATTGACTACATTTTAACTGTAACAGTCAGTATTTCGGCTGGGGTTGCGGCCTTAACTTCAGCATTTCCCGGATTGGAACCGTATAGAGTGGAACTGTGTTTATTTTTTATTGTCTTAGTCATGTTTGCCAATCTCAGGGGCGTGCGAGAATCTGGCAATATATTTATGGTTCCTACCTATGCGTTTATCGTGGTAATTTTTATCTTGATTGGCACGGGTTTATATCAACAGGCAACAGGTCAGGTTTTCCAGACCTTAGAAAATATTCCGGCTAAGGAGCCTTTGGGATTATTTCTGCTGGCGCGCGCTTTTGCAGCGGGCTGTACTGCCCTGACAGGAGTTGAAGCCATATCAGACGGGGTGTTAGCTTTTAAGCCTCCTGAATGGAAAAATGCGAGCCTGACTTTGACCTATATGGCGGTAATTCTGGGAGTGATGTTTGTGGGAATTAGTTACTTGGGTAATATTTATCACGTGATTCCTAACGAACATGAAACGCTCCTTTCTATCTTAGGAAAAGATATTTTTGGAGTCGGCATATTTTACTACTATTTGCAGGCCGCAACTCTGTTGATTTTGCTGTTGGCGGCGAATACGAGTTATGCGGATTTTCCGCGACTTTGTTATTTTTTGGCACGGGACGGGTTCTTGCCCAGGCAATTGTCGCTGTTGGGCGATCGCCTGGTTTATTCTAATGGCATTAATCTGCTCAGCTTCTGCGCTGCTCTTTTAATTATCATCTTTCGAGGCAATACGAGCGCGGTGCTCCCCCTGTATGCGGTTGGAGTTTTCACTTCTTTTACTCTCTCCCAATCGGGAATGGTAATTCACTGGTTTAAGGAACGAGGTAAAGGTTGGCAAGTTAGTGCTGTGATGAACGGTATTGGTGCAGTGGCAACAACGGGAGTTTTGGGTGTAATTCTCGCTACAAAATTCCTTTTGGGAGCTTGGGTTGTCGTAGTAACTATCCCGATCGTAGTCAGTCTATTTTTAGCTATTCACCGACACTATCGGTATGTCGCGGCTCGGTTGAGCATTCAGGGAATAGAACCGAGGTCTTATCTTCGCAGACCTAAAGTTAAGACGGTGACACATCCGGCAGTGGTGTTAGTCGGGCAGTTGCACCGGGGAACTTTCGAGGCCCTTGATTACGCTCGTTTAATTGCTGATGAAGTTGTGGCAGTTCACGTAGATATTGGTTTGACAGATCGAGAAAAATTACAATTAGCTTGGAAAGATTTGCAGTCTGACATTCCTTTGGAAATTCTCGAATCGCCTTACCGTTCTGTTGGTGAGGCTTTGACGCACTTTTTGACTTTGTTTGAAGAGCAGCGACCGGGAGTATATTTAACGCTGATCATTCCGGCTTTTGTGACGCGAAATTGGTGGGAGGGACTGCTGCACAATCAAACTGCTTTCTTTTTGAAAGCGGCTTTGCGGGCTAAAAAAAGTCGGGTTGTAACAACGGTTAGATATTATCTTTAAGCGAACTCTAGTTGAAAGTTGGCTCTTTTTCGACTGTCAAACAAACTTATTTAGGACTTGCGCAGCAAGTCGGTTTCTTCTGACGGGGTGACAAGCAAGTTGAAAGACATATTAGACAAGGGTTTGAGTTGCTCTGCCTCAAAAAAGATATGTGCGTGCGATCGCGACTTTTTCGGGGGTAGATAACGGAGAATAAGGAGCGGCGGTGATCGCTACTATCATAATTGTCAATGAGCCCAGGAATAATCGCTGATATCTTTTTGGAGGTTCAGGAGCCTTAACGCTTTGCCCATAAAGGTTTCATCTGCATTGTCACCCCGTCAGCGGTTTCTTTCTGGAGGCTTTGTTGCTCAACCTAAGATTTATCGGAGAAACCGGGTTTATTGGACCCCACAATCCTCCGTGTAGCGCGAGAGATATCGGTTAAAAAACGCGGTTTCTTAAGTTTCTGTGCGTAAGTGATGTATTAACTTTACAAGTCCACCGACTAGCTGATCGGCGCGGAAGAAACCGGGTTTTTTGCGTCCAGGACTAGGTTAAAAAACCCCGTTTATTAGCGCAGGAGTCCGATCGCGAACTGTTGCTGTTACAAATTTTATCAAACACACAGTAAAAGTCTCAGTATTTTTACGGTAATGATATTATTTAAAATTGACAATCCTCTAAAATTTTAGTAAGTTTTAAGGAACCAGCAAAAGCTATATTCCTTGAGGAAATAAATTATGATCCAGCAATTAAGCAAACTCAGCGAAGTGTCGATGGTTTCAGCCAATTTTGGCAATGGGCTAGCCTATAGAGAGATTCTCCTAGATTGGTTTAAGTTTTTAGGCGGCAAACCAGGGGAAGTTATTGTTGTGGACGGTGGCAGCGATAGCGACACTCAAAAAGTTTATTGGGAACTGTATCAAGAGGGTTTAATTGATAAGCTGCAAATCATTGCACCGCACCATCAAGACAATGACAAGGAGAGATGTTTTATTCAGGAGTATACAGCGGGAGCAATCGCTAGCAAGCCGTATGTATTGTGGTTCAAAATTGACACGTTACCTTACAGAGAAGGTCACGACGGTTGGTTAGAGGAAGCGATCGATTATCTCGATCGAGATGAAATTTTTGCAGTCGGCGGAGCTTTTAATAGAACCTTTAAACATTTCGACGCTTGGCCAGGGTGGTACTTCATTCAAGCCTGCACGATCAATTTTTGTTTGATGAAACGCAGTACCTTCGTTGCAGTCATGGAAGAATGTGCGGGTGAATATATTGCTTCAGGATTTCAGGGAGAACACAAGTTTGGCAGGTATTTGCTGGAAGAAGCATTTATCGCATATATGGAGGCCCACAACCAATATACTTTGTGTAAGGTGGAAGATCCGAGCTGGACGGTATTTCACACAAATGCTCAAGACGAATATTTGCAGGAGGTTCGGGAGAAATATTTGGCTCGCGAAGATGTTAAAACTTTCATGAATCCGTGCCTTACTAAAGACATCAGTCAATTTCTTTACTACGGAAAGCCACCTGTAAGAAGCAGCATGATTCAGACAATGCGCATGGCTTTCGGAGAAACAAAACTTGGGGGTTATTGGCGGGACTTGAAAAAAAGTCTGGTTTCTTGGAAAAGTGAGCCCAACGCTTAGTTAGCTAATTTCAATTTAATAAAAAAAGATAGGAAACGAGCTTTGAGATGTGCTGACATCGCTGAAAAACAGCAGAACAGGGAAGAGGTTCGCAAATAGTGGAGCCCTGGCGGTGGCAGATCGTTAAGTTGACAGGGCAGCAATGATATGTCATAAACTTAGTCATGAGACAAGTTGCCTTTCAACTTATCTTGAAAAAGATTGCGGCTGCTGAACCCAAGTCTTTTGTTCCCTCAAACATCTCTTCAACTCTTGGGGGTTGCATAGCAACCCCCAAGAGACTATTTATGCAGCAGCCAAAAAACTTGAACAGGCTTTTGCGAGCTTTGTCTCGGCAAGGTCTTGATGTTAGTTACGACAATAAAGTCTACTCGATTTGTCTCAATAGTTCTCTGAAAGAATACTGGCAAGATGCCACTGCTACAACAGCAGAAGTTTTGCTCCCAGAGGATTTTCCTGTGGAAGCAAAGGCGCTCAAACAGTTAGCAAATTTGGCGAATGTTCGACACCCTCAAGGCGGCTGCGTTTGCCGCGCTTGCGCTACTCCAGATTTCCATCCGGGGGATGCGGGAGTGGCGATCGGCTCGATCGTCCAAACAGCAGGAATGGTGATTCCGGCGGCTACCGGTTCCGATATTAACTGCGGGATGCGGTTACACGTTGCGGATTTGTCGATCGAACAATTCCTCAGTCAGCGCGATCGATTTGTAGAATTGCTCAAAGGCGATTATTTCTTCGGTACTCGCGATGTCAGCATGACTGCAAAAACTGCTCGCGCGATGTTCCAACACGGGATTCCCGGATGGCTGGATGCTATGGTGGACAACGCAACTGGCAGTGTGGCAAATTCGGATTTCGAGCAGTTGGCCACAGAGTGCGATCGCACTTTCCTCGGCGGTTCCATGAATGGCGATGTCAAATGGGCTCCCGAAGAATTAGTCCCAAATGACGGCCTAGTCAGGGATGGCGGGTTAGCTACCATCGGTGGCGGCAATCACTTTGTCGAAATTCAAGTGGTTGAGGAAGTTATCGATCGAGCTACGGCTTATACTTGGGGAGTTCGATCGGGACAAATCGCTTTCATGATTCATTCGGGTTCGCGGAATGTCGGCAAATATATCGGCGGAATGTGGCGCGATCGAGCTTGCGAGGCCTGGCCGAAAACTCTGAAACATCCTGAATCCCGGCTTTTTCCGCTGTCTGTCGCAGCAAATCCCGAACTTGTGAGCAGCTACCTGCAAGCGGAAGCAACTGCCGCTAACTACGGTTTTATCAACCGTTTGCTGCTAGCAGAAGTTCTGCGCTGGCGTTTGCGGCAAGTTTTCGGCGATGTGGAAGCGCCGTTAGTATACGATTTGCCTCACAATATTACCTTAGCTGAAGGTGCCGGCTGGGTAACGCGCAAAGGCGCTTGTCCCGCACATTCCGGCCAGCCTGTAATTGTACCGGGTTCGATGGGCGCGCCCTCTTATTTGCTGGTTGGGAAGGGGAACGATCGATTTTTGCGATCGGCTTCTCACGGTGCCGGCAGAGCGCGATCGCGCTTCGATATGAGTCGCGCTGGTGCTGACAAAACTGACTCCGCTTTGGGATTAACCGGCGTAGATTGCATTACCTGGCGCGAAGAACGCAGAATCGAAGAAGCACCGGCAGCTTACAAGCCAATTCAACCAGTAATTGACGTTCAGGTTGAGGCGCAAATAGTTGGTGTAGTCGCTAAAATGAAGCCAGTGTTAACGTTTAAAGCCTAGGAACGGGGCTTTTGAGAATTAAAAATTAAACAAGGGTAAGGTGCGCGCGGAGCACCCTACTAATTTTTAATTCTCGGCCCTATTTCCGCTGCCCCATGCCCTATGAATGATTCTCAAGCATCACCAAATCCATCAAAACCTGTCCATCCTCTAAAGCGGCTGCTGAAGTACGGGCGCCGCTACCGCCTGAAAGCTTGGCTGGCAAGTATCTGTTCGCTGCTGAATAAATTCTTTGATTTAGCGCCGCCAGCATTAATCGGTATTGCCGTTGATGTGGTGGTGAAACAGCAAGATTCTATCCTCGCTCAGTGGGGCATAAAAGATGTCTTTTGGCAACTGGCAATTATCACTCTTTTGAGCGCGGTTGTTTGGACGTTGGAATCTATTTTTGAATATGCTTATGATTATTTGTGGCGCAATTTGGCTCAGGATATTGAACACGATTTGCGTCTGGAAGCTTACAGCCATTTGCAGGAATTAGAATTAGCTTATTTTGAAGAACGCAGCACTGGGGGTTTGATTTCTATTCTCAATGATGATATCAATCAACTCGAACGTTTTTTGGACGACGGCGCTAATGAGGTGATTCAGGTAATTACCACTGTTGTTGTGATTGGCGCGGCTTTTTTTGCTGCCTCTCCTGGTGTTGCTGGGCTGTCAATGCTGCCGATACCTTTTATTATTTGGGGTTCGATCGCCTTTCAAAATCGCCTTGCTCCTCTCTATGCTGACGTGCGGGAAAAGGTGAGTTTTCTGAACGGGCAACTGTCGAATAATTTGATGGGAATTACTACTATTAAAAGTTTTACTTCCGAAGATCATGAAATTCAGCGCATCGGAACACAAAGCCAAGCTTACCGCCAAAGCAACCGACGGGCGATCGTACTTTCGGCAGCTTTTATTCCCCTGATTCGGGTTGTGATTTTCTTGGGGTTTATTGCAACGCTATTTCTGGGCGGTTTGGAGGTGGTGGCGGGCAGATTATCTGTGGGAACTTACAGCGTTTTGGTGTTTTTGACCCAGCGGTTGCTGTGGCCGCTGACTCGCCTGGGAAATACTCTGGATCAATACCAGCGCGCAATGGCTTCGACTAATCGGGTGATGAATTTGTTGGATACTCCGATCGCAATTCGCACAGGTGATATTCGGCGGCCTGTTAGTTCGATTAAGGGTGAGTTGGAATTTAAAAATGTTACCTTTTCTTACAATCAAAGAAAACCGATTTTGCAGTATTTTTCTCTGACTCTGCCGGCGGGAAAAACTACTGCGATTGTTGGGGCTACTGGTTCGGGAAAAAGTACCCTGGTGAAGCTAATCTTGAGGCTGTACGAGGTACAGCACGGCAATATTTATCTCGACGGTATAGAATTAAATAACCTGAATTTAAAAGATTTGCGGAGAGCGATCGGATTGGTGAGTCAAGATGTGTTTTTGTTTCACGGTACGGTGGCAGAAAATATTGCTTACGGCAGTTTTGAGGCAACTAATCGAGAGATAGTAAATGCTGCTAAAATTGCGGAAGCGCACGAGTTTATCGCCCAATTGCCGGACGGTTACAACACTATTGTAGGGGAACGCGGTCAAAAATTGTCGGGGGGTCAGCGGCAGCGAATTGCAATTGCGAGGGCTGTTTTGAAGAATCCGCCGATTTTGATTCTTGACGAAGCTACTTCAGCGGTGGATAACGAGACTGAGGCGGCAATTCAGCGATCGCTCGAACGAATTACCAAAAATCGCACTACAATTGCGATCGCCCACCGTCTTTCTACTGTCCGCAATGCCGATTGCATTTGTGTCATGGAAGAGGGGCTGGTGGTAGAATCGGGGCAGCACGAACAACTGATCGAACAGGACGGAATTTATGCGGCGCTCTGGCGCGTGCAATCTGGTATAAGATAGAAACGCAGCGGTTTTGGGTAATTGGGAATTGCTAATTTGTAATTGGGTATGGGGCATTGGGCATGGGTAACTAATGACAACAGTCAACTGCCAACTGCCAACTGCCAACTGACTACTGACTGCTGACTGTAAAATATTAGTTTATACAAACAAGAAGAGAAAATGTTTCTATTTGATAGCCCTGAGTCCAAACCCAACGAAAATAGCTGGAGCCGCAAGTTAGATAAATTTGTGAAAGCTAATCAACATGAATTGGCTGCTTTGGCTTGGGGACTATTTCTGGAAAGGGGAGAGGAAAGCGAGGAGATTTTAGCAATTGATATTGCAGAAACTGCGCGTTTTGTGTATTGTAAGAAAGAGGCGGTTGAGGAGTTGAACCGTCAAGTGAGAAGTCATATTCAGGAAGTTGTAGGTGTGTTGAACGCTCACAAGCCTGAGACAGAAGTGGCGATTTTGGCGATCGGGGAAGGTCAAATTAAGTTAATTTTTTTTGAACCTAAGCCTGAACCTCCTGTGTGTTTTGAGGAAGCCGCAACAGATGTTGATACATTGTTGGCTAAGCTGGAACAGCAGATGGTTGAATATATGAAATAGGAGTTATATCAAATCCGGTGGCATCGGAATTGATATTATTTACACTCAGGATACGACGCCGTGCGGTTTCCCTACAATTAATCGGGCGATTATTACATCTCTTATCCAGGAAAATTGACTATTGTGGGGTAGGCAAACGGCATTGCCGTGTCCTCAGTTGCCGTATTGTCGAGGGCTATATCCGATCGCACTCTGAGGGCAATTTCATCCCACAGTCTGTTTCAATCCCTGGGTGCTCTCAACTTCGTATCAGCAACAGGCTTTCGGGCCTGTTCCACAAAGAGTAAACCGGGACTTATTATAGATATCAGAATAACCAGCAATCAAAATAACCAGCGGGCGGCGAATCGTCATGAAAAATTTGAGCTTTGTCTAAAGTAGGTACCGCCTCCGCCAATTCTCTACCTACTTTTACCTCAAGCGCCCTGTCTGTTAATGGAAAGGAAAATTGATGGCTATCTTGCAAATATTTTGCCTTAGCAACAATCTCATCTTTCTCCAAAATCTGGCTGTTGCTACCAATCAAAATGCTATTACTTTCCTGGCCAACACACAGGCACACCTGAGAAAACACACTTTGAAAAGTCGTGATTTTTTCGGCATAAAACTCATCTCTTTGCAGCAGATTTGCTAGTACAACTCCCTCGCTTGACAAGTGTTTTTCGCAGATTTGATAAAATTCTTTGGTGGATAGGCGGTGCGGAAAGTAGCCGTTGCCAAAAGCTACGTCGATCATGATGATATCGTACTGAGTATCTGATTTTTGGTGCTCTAAATACTCTCGGCCGTCTTGAATTGTTACAGTTAGCCGATCGTCCAATTTTATCCCAAAGCACTGTGTAGCTGCTTCGATCGCGATCGGATCGACCTCCGCACATTCTATAACAGTTTCCGGCAAATAGTGGTGCAAAACTAAGGGAATTCTGCCGCCGCCAAATCCAGCCATATAGATTCTTTGAGGTTGGCTTTGCCACACTAAACCCAACATCATTGCCTGAGTATATTCAGACACTAGATGTAAAGGATTGTTGAAATCGAAAACAGATTGCAGTAAATCTGTGTGCTGATTGACTTTTTCTACTAAAGATAGCTTAATGTGCGATCGCTCTTTTGTGACTGCAACATAGTGAACACCAGACTCTTTGCAAAAAATAAGTTTATCTGGCTGTTGCTGTAGCCAAGCCAGCCGCTGTCCAATAGCGGATAAATTAATAGATTGCCAAGTTTTGTGTTCCTCAATCATCTGATTTTAAATTTTATTTAAACTCGATATTCTCTAAGAATATAGCCTCATAAACCCGGTTTCTACCCAAATCGCGGAGTCGCCGGAGCTGTGCGAAGAAACCGGGTTTCTAGTCGAGGCTGGGGCAAGTCATGTTCTCATTTTCCAGCATGGCGAAGAACGAGAAGACAACAGAAATTCACCCGATTACAGCCGCTTGTACGCCACCAATTCCAAACCTGAAACCGAAAGTTCCACTTTTTCCCAATTTTGCTTGTCACCTTCTAACTTTTCAAAGGCTGCTGAGGTGAGCAAAATCTCTCCGCGTTCCGCCAAATCTTCTCCCAGCTTAGATGCCAGATTAAATTCCCCTCCGTACATATCCTCTCCTTCCAGCATCAAAACATCGCCACAGCCAATACCAATGCAGAGGTAAATATCCATCTCCGGCGGCAGTGTCGTGTTGACAGCCGCTGTTTGTTTCACAGAGTCGATCGCAGCTTCCACCGCTGATTTTACATCAGTAAAAACTGCAAAAATATTGTCTGCTTCCTCCTTAACTAGAGTGCCGCCGTATTCTGAAATTATCGGTTTGACAATTCCGTGCATCCGGTGAATCATTGCCAAAAAATGAATAATTCCGTAGCGGACTGTCGTGCGCGAAAATCCCGACATATCCATTACTAAAATTGCGTAGTTTTTGCGGAAAGTGGCATTAATTTTTTCATCAATTTCAGCCATTCTTTCGGGATGTTCGTTTCTTTCTTGCAGCAACTTTTCCAAGTTAGCGCGGTTATTTGTTTTCATTTTAGTTTAATTAAGTTCCCAATCGCGACACTGTTCTTGAGGGCGGCCAACCGGATGCACCGCACAATTGATGCCATCCTTACCGTAATAATAATCGCACACTTTGCAAGGTTTAGTTTGCTCTAATTTTTTCATCAAGATTGCCCGGATTGTCTGGACTCGGTTGCGATACTTGTTTGCATTCGAGTGACTCGGTTCAATTGCCAAAGCTTGCTCGAAAGCTGCTAAGCTGGAATCGTACAATTTAATAATTTGGGAGCTGTATTTGGTCCAAGCATCGGCATGGCTTTGATACAGTTCGACTGTACTTAAGTTTAAAATTCCGTATTCTGTCCAAGCGTCGGCTGAAGCTCGATCGAACTTAATATTGGCATTGAGCAAAACTTTTTTGATAGTTGCCAAAAGTTCCCTCGGCTGCCAAGGTTTGCTAACATAAGCCTCGGCGCGATCGCCCTGGAACCGAGAAAATAAAGCTAACTGCTGTCCCTTGCCTGTTAAAAATACCACCGGTATGTTCCGAGTTTCGGGATTAGCTTTAATTAAACGGCAAACCCCGTAGCCGTCGAGACGGGGCATTATGACATCTAATAATACTAAATCGGGGCAATTTTTCTCAACTTTAGCCAGCGCTTCCACACCGTCTGATGCCTGAATTACATTCAATCCGCTGCATCTCAACTGATGTGAAATGCACTCCCGCTGGCTGCGAGAATCTTCCACCACTAAAACTGTGCTCATCACTCCCCACCTGGTTTTTGAGGTAAACTTGTTCGCTGCTTCGAGTGGCCGTTGCTGAAATCAGTTTACCCGCCTTGGATGAATTTTTTCTCACTGGCGAGCTAAACTTACTCAAATTGCAACAAATCTTAAACTGGGGAGCGAAGGTGATACTTATCAAAAAATGCGGGTTGCCAATACGCGGATAATTGTTGAAGGTTTGGCCGGCAAATATTGGGCTTTTAAGCCTTAATAACGGCAAATCGTACTGATATCGGACGAAAACCTTGTTGAATTGCAACAGATAATCGGCTACTGTATACGTTAAAGTTCTTAAGGACGACAAATGAATAGATTGCTCCTCACTTTATTGGTAAGTCCAACGCTGTTTGGATCTGTGATGTCTTTAAGCGCGATCGCAAATCCCGCTCAAATTGGCGAAACACCAAGCCAATCGGCTGATTCGCCCCAGTGTGTGCGATCGCCCCACACTCAGCGTCTGACTTGCGTGCGCCTCCCCGCCAAAGCTGCTGCTGCTAATTCTAAAGTAAAAATCAGTTGGCAGCGGCCCGATGATCAGCAGGTGGCAATGCTGGATTTTACGGAAGAAGAAAGTGATGCGGCGGCGGCGCTGTTTGGCTGCGACTGTCAGATGTGTATCAACTCGCTGCGGCAGTTGCGCGGTTTGCCGCCTCTGGATCTAGCTTCTTGAGGGCGATCCGACAGCATAGAAAGTCAGGCTTAAAAACCAGGTTTCCGATCGCTGCGCGCTTTTGAGTGCCTTTAGCTTTCTCACTTTTAGAGAAATTGTAGCCAATTTGTTCCATGATTTCTAGAGATTTTTTATGTCTCAAAATCGGGCCTCTACTTTTTAGCTAGAACTTGTTTAAGTTGAGAAGTTGCTTGCTCAATTTTTTCGATACTACCTGGGTTGACCAATCCGTAGTAGTCAAAAACGTAAACTCGATTATTTTTTGTGGCTGTTAGTTTATTCCAAAATGAATCAGATTTAAATTGGTCTAAAATTCCTTCTCCCCGATCGACTACAATGATAACTTCGGGATTAGCCTCTAAAACCTTTTCCGCTGAAAGCGTCACGTAGCCTCGAACGGGGCTATCTCCTTGCAATTGGGCTGCGACATTTTTCACGTTAAACTTACCCAGCAAATCTCCAGCCCAACTGCTTTGATTCGGCGATAAAATCGGTTGTCTGCTTACCAAAACTAAAGTGCCGGGGCTTTGATTCGGGATGTCTGATAAAAATGTTTGATAGCGTTTTAAAAGAGGTTCGGGATTGGCATTGAGGGATTTAGCTAAAATTGTTGTTAACTCTTCTAGGGATGTCCAGCTATCAACTTGAGTGAGTAAAGTTTTAATTCCAAGCTGCTGCAATTTTTGCATTGTTTGGTCGTGAAATCCCGACGCACCTACTACCAAATCCGGTTTCAGTGCGATGATTTTTTCCAAATTGGGAGGGGTGCGTTCGGCAGTAACTGCGGTAATCCCTGTAAATTTGGGGTTGCTGCTGACTAATGCGCTGCCGGGAATTCCTACAAGTTTGGTTGGGTCGAGTTGATGGATAATATCGGCGGTTAAAGGTGTTAAAGCTACAACTTTTTGTGCTGATTCGCTGTTAGTTGTTTGTGGTTGATTAACTGGCGAACCAGCAGGAGTTGATTGCTGAATTTGGGGTGAAGTGGCGGCGGAGCAAGCGGTAAATGCTAAACTCAGCAACAGGATAGCGGTACGAGCAAAAAAAGTTTTGTACATAGTTTAGGCGGGAGTTACAGCGAATTTAGACTAGGTTGAGACAGAATTGACGGGAAGTTCGATCGCACTCAGAAATGATTGTTGACGGTTGACTGTTGACGGTTGACTGTTTGGATATTTGAACAATACCGATGCAACCGGAAACGATATGACGGGAAGGTCGATCGCACTTTAGCGCTTAATGATTTAAATATCAATAGTTTACGGTAGATTTTGTATAAAAAACCGCATTTATTGCGTGAATGCGGTTTTTTTAAGTATCTCTTAAGTTTTATTCCACCCTTGAAAATCAAGATTAGGCAATAGTTTAAAGCCTGTGGCACTGATATAGAACAGCGAATGGTGGCAATAAGTTAATAGAAATAATTATGAAGAAATTGAGAACTTAGTGCGAGGACATGGTTATACTTATCAGAAAATTATTAAGTGTGAATAGTAGGAGCGATCGCACAAATTTGCAAGCCTACAGAAGTTTCTAAAATTATAGCTTCTACGCCAAAAATCTGAGCTAGATTATCAGGATTTAAAACTTGTGCGGGAGTTCCTACACAAAAAAGTTCTCCTTTATTTAACATAGCAATTCGCGAACTGTACCTGGCAGCTAAATTAATTTCATGCAGCACCGTAATAATCGTCAATTTGTGTTCTATATTTAGTTTATTAAGCAGATCTAACAATTGCAACTGATAGCAAATATCTAAATAAGTCGTAGGTTCATCTAACAGCAAAACTTGCGGGTTTTGAGCCAACGCTAAGGCGAGGAAAGCGCGCTGGCGTTCGCCTCCTGAGAGTTGTTCGACGGGGCGATCGCGAAATTCCTCAATCCCAGTTTGACCGATCGCAACTTCCACCTTCTCTGCATCTTCCTTGCTCAATTCCCACTGCCACCAACCCTGATGAGGAGAACGCCCCAAACTAACTAATTGCCTTACCGTCAAACCTTCGGGTACTGTTTGCTGCTGTGGCAAAATCGCTAATTTTTGAGCAACAATTGCAGCAGGTTCAGTATGAATGGCTTTGCCATCAAGCAACACACTTCCTTGCTGCGGAGTTAGGATGCGGCTAACTAACTTCAACAAAGTAGACTTACCAGAACCGTTGGCACCGATGAGACTCAACCACTCACCTGGTTGCAAAGATAAAGTGATGTTGTGGGCGATCGCAACTTCGCCGTAACCCCCAGTTAAATTTTGAATTTCTAAAGACATTATATTTTGGTAATTGGTAATTGGGTATGGGGCATGGGGCATGGGGCATGGGGCATTGGTTACTAATAACTAATGACTAATGACTACTGACTAGAACGCCGATAAAGCAGCCAGACAAACAGCGGAGAACCCAACAAAGCCGTAACCGTACCCACAGGCAATTCTACCGCACCCAAACGAGCCAAAAAATCAGCAAAAGTCAACACCCAAGCACCGCCGATCGCACTCAGCGGCAACACAAACCGATAATCATTACCAACTAACAAACGCACCCCGTGAGGCACAACCAATCCCACAAAACCAATCAATCCGCCGATGCTGACAGCACTCGCAGCTAGCAAAGTAGCAACACCCCCAATCAACAAGCGCGATCGCACTAGCGACACCCCCAAACCAACAGCTAAATCGTCGCCCAAAGCCAGCAAATTTATCGATCGACCCAAAAAACATCCTAACAGCAAAGCAGCCAAAATATAAGGTGCAGCCACCTGCAAATCCGACCAACCGCGACCGTTTAAACTGCCGATCAACCAATTCAAAGCAGCTTGCAAACGGCTGTCTTCAGCTAACAGCAACAGTGTAGTTTGTATGGCCCCAAACAGAGAACTCACTGCCACACCAGCTAAAACCAAACGTTCCACAGAAATCCCCGTTTTAGTTTTTCCCAAAAAGTAGACCAGCATCGAAGTTAAAATAGCACCTATCCAAGCTGCCAACGGCACCCAAGTTTGAAATATTCCCAAAGTCAGCATGGTAATCGCAACCAACCCCGCACCCGCCGAAATTCCTAATACAAAAGGATCGGCTAAACCGTTGCGGAGTAACCCTTGCAGCAAAGCTCCCGACATTCCTAAAGCTGCACCAACCGTCAGCGCTGCGGCAACTCTGGGCAAACGCAATTCCCAGAAAATAGTCTGATTGACAGCATCACCTCGGTGCAGAAATGCTTGCCACAATTGATCGGCACTCATCGGCACTGCACCAAAAGAAAGCGAAAGGGCTATGGTTAACAGCAAACCCAATCCTAAGAACACAACTGCCTGAACAACTCGATATTTTAGCCAAATTTTTTGCAGAGTCACTACATTACACCACAATCTTCCTTAACAGCACTAAATCCCATATTTCCTCTGTTTTGAATGCTCGAACTCGTTAACTACAATAACAATAACCGATTCACCGGAAGACGGCTGCAGTGGGAACAGATGAGCAGGCGATCGCACCCGCCGGCAAAATTAAATGTATAATATTAACGAAGTAAACCGCTACGAGTGAATCATGTCCGCAAACACCGCGCTACCCGCAGCCCTAGCTAAAATCGTTCAGCGCTTTCAGCGACATTCCGATCCCAAACAGCGCTACGAACAACTGCTGTGGTATGCCAAAAGACTCCCAGCATTTCCCGAAAGCGACAAACTGCCGGAAAACAAAGTTTCTGGCTGCGCGTCGCAAGTTTATGTTACTGCAAATTTGGCAGACGGAAAAGTTTTGTATCAAGGCGATTCAGACGCTCAGTTAGTCAAAGGATTAGTTGGCTTGCTGGTGGAAGGTTTGAGCGGATTAACGCCTGCTGAAATTGTCACCATTACCCCAGATTTTATTCAAGACACGGGGTTGAACGTGAGTCTGACACCTTCCCGCGCTAACGGATTTTACAACATCTTTCAAATGATGAAAAATAAGGCACTTGCTTGTGAATTGAGCAAGCAAGCCGAAGCAAATTAAAAGAATAAAC
Organism: Microcoleus sp. MON1_C1; assembly: GCF_036701945.1. Lineage (NCBI taxonomy): Bacteria > Bacillati > Cyanobacteriota > Cyanophyceae > Oscillatoriales > Microcoleaceae > Microcoleus > Microcoleus sp. MON1_C1. The sequence continues at coordinate 107,344 of NZ_JAUBRO010000024.1, forward strand.
AGCCATGACTCAAACTACAGATTTAACAAAATCAGGTTCTGGCAACTATCCCGCCGCAGTTCAAGAATATCTCTGGAATTGGAAAGACACGCAAATCAAAGTTATTTACGAAACCCGAGGACAGGGAAACCCTGTATTGTTGCTGCCGGCATTCAGTACGGTTTCCACGCGAGAAGAAATGCGTCCTTTAGCAGAATTGTTAGCTTCTAAATTTCAAGTTGTGAGTTTAGATTGGCCCGGGTTTGGCGAATCGGATCGCCCGCGAACCGACTATCAACCGCAATTATACCATCAATTTCTTAAGGATTTTGTTGACGCAATTTTTAATAGTCCGGTTGCTGTAGTTGCTGCCGGTCACGCTGCGGGTTATGTGATGCAATTAGGGCAATCACAGCCCAATGTCTGGTCAAAGATTGTGTTAGCTGCACCGACTTGGCGCGGGCCTTTGCCGACGATGAGCAAACAGCAAAGCGGGTGGCACGGAATCGTGAGAGAATTAGTACGATCGCCCTTACTGGGACAATTCCTATACAAACTCAACACTGCACCGTCATTCCTCAGTCTCATGTACCGCCGCCACGTCTATGTGGATGCAGCTAAAGTCACGCCCGATTTCATCCAAAATAAGTGGAAAATTACGCAAAAACCCGGTGCTCGCTACGGTCCCGCCGCCTTTGTCACTGGTGGTTTAGATACGGCGAAAGTGCGATCGGAATTTACAGATAATTTTCAACAATTAGCAGTGCCGGTGATGGTTGTAATTGCTGAGAATGCGCCGCCCAAATCAAAGGCTGAAATGGAAGCATTAACGGAATTACCGGGTGTTGAGTCGCGAGTTATTCCTGGTTCTTTGGGTATGCACGAAGAGAATGCAGAAGCTTTGGCAAATGCGGTTAAATCTTTTATTTGAGAGAATTTAAGAGAGAATGAACCGCAGAGGGCGCAGAGAACGCAGAGGGGAGAAGGGAAGAGGGGATGAATGCAAGCTGTTTTTTTTACATTAGTTTGGATGGTTTGCTATTGGTTTTGTCTGCCAGTTTATGCTGTCGGAGATTCGCCGATGGTCAATTGGCCAAAGAGTACGATCGAAGGTGCGATCGACTTTCACATTCATTCTTCTCCTGATGTGATTCCTCGCAGGTTGGATGATTTTGAAGTAGCGAAATTAGCTGCTAGGGCGAAGATGAAAGCTGTGGTATTGAAAAATCATTATGCCAGCACAGCAGCGCGGGCAGTTTTGGTTAATAAAATAGTACCAGAAATCGAAGTTTTCGGGGGAGTTGTTCTCAATCATTCGGTAGGGGGAATTAATCCCGAGGCTGTAGGTGCAATGCACCGCATAGGTGGCAAATACGGTAAAGTAGTGTGGCTGCCAACGGTTGATGCTGAGCATCACTTGCAGGTTTTTCACAAGTCGGGAATTGGGATTAAAGTTGCGGAAAATGGCAAGGTTTTACCGGAAACAGCAGCGGTGTTGAAGATGGTAGCCAAAGAGAATTTGATATTGGAAACCGGTCATATTTCCTCAGAAGAGGTGATGGCAGTTGTCGGTGAAGCCAACCTGCTCAACATTAAAAACATCCTGATTACCCACGCAATGGCGGATGTACCCGGCTTGTCTCTAGAAAATATGCAAGCAGCCGCCGCAGCCGGAGCTTTCTTAGAACTCGCATTTGTGAACGATTTGATGGGAGAAAATGCCGCTGATGAGGCACACAAAAACTGGCATCAAGTTTCTATTACTAAGATGGCAGCAGCGATTAAACTAATCGGAGCCGAGCATTTTGTTATGAGTACAGATTTGGGAAGAAAACCCGATCCTTTGCCGGCGGAAGGTTACAAATTATTTGTCGAAAAATTGATAAATGAAGGCATTTCTCCGCACGAAATTGATTTAATGACGAAACACAATCCAGCTCTATTGTTAGGCATTTAAAATTGGTAATTGGGGATTGGGAATCGGGGATTGGGAATCGCTAATTGGGAATTCTCTTCCCTCTTCCCTCTTCCTTCTTCCCTCTTCCTTCTTCCCTCTTCCCTCTTCCTTCTTCCCTCTTCCCTCTTCCTTCTTCCTTCTTCTATTCTTGATTGCCTTTACCGCGCACGTATCCGTTATCTGCAATGCGCCAAGCACCCCCAGCATTGCCCGTTAAATCGCTATCTTCCACGGTAGCAATGCTATCTCTGTAAACGCCGATCGCCGCACCTTCATTACCATTAATCCGACACCGGCGCACGATCAATTTTCCTCCCAATCCCACACCTATTCCCAAACTGCCGTTGTCAAAAATACTGCAATCTTCCACCGTTGCTTTCCCATCATCCGATATAAAAATTCCGTTCCATACCCCATCATGAATTTGAGTGCGGCGGAGGGTAGAATTGGCATCTGGGCCGCAAATTCCCACCACAGAATAGTCCGCAGAAGTGATATCGCTGTCTTCTATGATTAACTCGCCTTTGCGAATATCTACAGCGTAATATTTCCCAGTTGCGCTCAGCGTTAAACCCCGCACTAAAGCAGTATCAGTTACCATTTTAATGCAGTTTGAGCTGAGACTTTCAACAACAATGCGCTCGACCTCTCCGCTGCCGATAATTTCTACCGCTTTGTCGAGAATTAGACTTTCGCGATAAACGCCTGGATGCACGTCAATGCGCGTGCCCGGTGCTGCATTTTTCAGCGCTTCGCTAATAGTAGTATAATCGCCTTGACCCTGCTGAGAAACAACAAATTTTTGACTCTTCAAAACTTTGGGCTCAGAAGTAGATGCTTCAATTTGCCCTGACTTCGAGTCAAAATGCTCAGATTGTCGTGAGCCAGCTTCCGAAAGTTGCGATGTTAGCAGCAAGCGTTCTTGATAAACTGTCTCTAGTTGGTGTTCTAAGTCGGATACTTGAGATTGAAGTTGAGCTTGATTCTGGTTTGCTGTCTCGATTTGACTTTGGAATTCCGAGAGTTGAGAATAAAGGTGCGATCGTTCTCTGTTAGCAGTTTCTAGCTGAGATTCTAATTCAGAGCGAGTTTGACGCACAGTTTCTAACTGATTTTCTAAGTCGGAGATTTGAGATTGAAGTTGAGTTTGATTTGGATTAGCTGTTTCGATTTGACTTTGCAATTGCGAGATTTGAGAAGTTAGCTGAGATTCCAATTCAGAGCGACTTTGACGCACACTCTCTAACTGATGTTCTAACTCGGAGATTTTAGATTGAAGTTGATTTTGATTCTGATTGGCTGTCTCGATTTGAGCTGGGAATTCCGAGAGTTGAGAATAAAGGTGCGAACGTTCTGTGTTAGCAGTTTCTAGCTGAGATTCTAATTCAGAGCGAGTTTGACGCAGGCTATTTAGCTGATTTTCTAACTCGGATACTTGAGATTGAAGTTGAGTTTGATTCTGATTGGCAGTCTCGATTTGAGTTTGAAATTCCGTGATTTGAGAAGTGAGCTGAGCTTCCAATTCCGAGCGACTTTGACCCACACTTTCTAACTGTTGTTCTAACTCGGAGATTTGAGATTGAAGTTGATTTTGATTCTGGTTTGCTGTCTCGGTTTGAGTTTGGAATTCCGA
>NZ_JAUBRO010000025.1:0-105487 GCF_036701945.1 Microcoleus sp. MON1_C1
TGCTAAATATAATCTTTTCAATTTTCCTAACTTGAAAAGATTTGATGCCTTTTCACAATTCATATAGGATTGCTATACTGTTGGACGAAAACCTCTCAGACCGAATTACTTAGAGAAGTATAGGTTTTTCTCCCGATTCTGTTCATGTCAAAACCTTAGGACTGACAAATACTGATGATGCAGAAATTTGGGAATATGCAACTACAAATGATTTTGTGATTGTTTCCAAATATTCTGACTTTCACCAACGGAGTTTACTTTACGGTCATCCTCCCAAATTTATTTATCTCCGTGTTGGCAATTGCTCAACATCTAAAATTGTTCAAATGCTACAAGAGGAAATCGACATCATTAGTCAGTTTGGAGATAGAGAAGCAAAAAGTATACTGGTATTGTCGTAGCATGAAACCAAGGGAGCAAAGACTGAGGATCTATCAACTTAAGGAATTTACAGGATGGAAGAAAATATCCAGCAAGTTAAGCTAATAAAAGTTGTTGATCTCGGCTGAATAATTTACTGAAAATGATGAAAGAAGACACTATCACAATCGTTGGTTTTCATGCACATATTTACTTCGACGCTGATAATCGCGATGCCGCAGCGCGTGTAAGAGAAGGATTGACTCAGTTTGAGGTGCAGCTTGGGCGTTGGCATGACAAACCCATTGGCCCCCACCCCCAAGCGATGTATCAAGTTGCATTTTTACCAGACGAGTTTGGCAAAGTGGTTCCCTGGTTAATGCTGAACCGTGAGGAGCTCGATATTCTCATTCACCCTGAAACAGGCGACGATGTGGCCGACCATACGAAACATTCTTTGTGGCTAGGAGAGAAACTAGAGTTGAATATCGAATTCCTGCGACCTAGGACAGCCAACGCAAGCTTCTGATCGATCTTCTTGCGCGCAACGTGAGGGCGAATCCACACTGACTTATCCCCGATAATAGATAATTAGCCGCCGATTTGAGACATAGTGCGGCTGTAATTTCCTTGAGTAGTTCCCGAATCCCGCTGCTTGAAATTAATCTCCGGTTTAATCTCTAATATGTGCCGCACTCGATCGCGCAATTCGCTTGTAGGAGTCCCACCACGCAGAGCAGTTTTTAAGTCAATTTGACCCGTTTCGTTCAGCAGACAAGGCCGCAGCCACCCGTCAGCAGACAAACGCATCCGGTTGCAGCGATCGCAAAAACACTCGGACATTTGGCTGATAAATCCCAAAGTACCCTTCGCCCCCGGAATTTGAAACACATCCGCCGGCCCATTTCCGCGAACACCCGACTCGGCTAACCCGTATTTGTCGTTAATTTGTTGCCGCAATTCGGCTGAAGCTACCCAACCTTTATCGCCAAATAAATCCCCATTCCCGATCGGCATAAACTCAATAAATCGAACGTGCCAATTCCGGTTAATTGTTAACGCCGCTAAATCCAATATTTCGCTGTCATTCACACCGGGAATTACCACAACATTCAGTTTCAGCGGGTCGAATCCAGCTTGATAAGCCGCTTGAATTCCCTCCCAAACCTGCGCCCACCGCGATCGTCCCCGACTGCCAATTATCTTGTCGAAAGTCTCCGGTTCCAGCGAATCCAAACTAATATTAATCCGGCGCAAACCAGCATTGTAGAGATTTTCCGCCATTCCCGCCAGCAAAAATCCGTTGGTTGTCATGGATAAATCTCGGGTTTCGGGCATTGAGGCGATCGACCTCACCAATTCCACCACCCCAGGCCGCAGCAGCGGTTCCCCACCAGTCAACCGAAACTTGGTAAATCCCACCGGTATAAAAACTTCCCGCAGCAGAGTTAGCAATTCCGAGTGAGTTAACAACTGCTGCTGCAATACATAGTCCAACTCGCTACCTTCCGGCATACAGTAGAGACAGCGGAAGTTGCAGCGGTCTATCAAGCTAATCCGAAGGTAGTCTACGGTATCCATGTCAATAGTTTGTAATATTATTTAATTATAAATGCTGACTCAATTTTCTGCAATTATCGGCCCTAGAGTAAATCTCTAGTCTAAAATCTATAATCTAAAATACAATTAATATCATCCAAAAAGGGATACAAGCCCCCAGCTCCCGGCTGTAGAGTAAATCTAAAATCTAAAATCTAAAATCTAAAATTGCTAAATTTATGTTTTTTGAATTTGAAGCTGATTTTGTCGAAGCTTTGCGCTGCATTCCGATGCAGGTACGTCTCAAGTTAGATACTTGCGGCATTAAATTGAAGTTGCAGGATTGGAATCATTTCAACCAAGCAGAACGGCAAAGTCTTGTAGAGTTACCTTGCTTGACAGAAGCAGAAATTATCGACTACCGAGAAAAACTAAATCAAATATTAATTCAACAGACAGGCAAACCGGGAACTGATTTGCCTGTTGATGAAAATCCCCCGTGGATGGATGCTGCAACTGTACCGGAGTCTGTTTCTGCAAAAGCGCAAGAGCTCGGCGTGACAATTTCTTTGGCCCAGTGGGCGAGTTTGCAGCCTCTACAGCGATTTGCTTTGATTAAGCTTAGTCGATCGAGCCACGAGAATAAAAACTTCATCCCCGCACTTCAAGAGTTTAAGGTTATTGAATAATATCGAGTTTTAATTGACTCTTCTAGGGCGCAGAGGGCGCAGAGTGCGAGAAGGGAGAGTCTGCTCATTTATTTGCCCGATCGTCCTCAGTTCTCACTCACTAAGTGAGACTTAGTTAGTGAGAAAAATAAAAACAATGTGTAAGAGAGTGCGGTCGGGCGGTGGGAGATGTAGGGTGAGGTCGATCGGACATTTAACCAGTTGAGATTTCCGAAGCCCCCAACACCAAAATCCAAAAAAAGCATTAATTTAATTTTAAGTATTGTTACCGCAGCGTGGTATGATTTTTCTGAGTTTGCAAAGCACTCGCCTGCTACCTGCATTAGTTTCTGAGCTTCGTGAACACGCAAAACACACCCACCGAACCCGCAGCAGCAAACGAGGATATTCCTCAAGCTGGCACAGTCTCGACAGTTTCGACAGCTTCGTCCGAGACTAGCAATCCCATGCAAGACTTTTATCGCCTCCAACAAGAGTTGTTGGCGTACACCCTTGCTTTTACGGCGATTATTTTTATCTCCGTTTGGATTTTTTACTCGCTCAATATTGCCCTGAATTATTTGCTTGGGGCGAGCACAGGTGTGGTTTACTTAAAGATGTTGGCTAGAGACGTTGAACGAATCGGCAGCCAAAATCAGCGCATCAGCAAGACAAGGCTCGGTGTGTTTTTAGCGGTGATGATAGTAGGAACACAGTGGAATCAGCTACAGATTTTACCGATATTTTTGGGATTTCTGACTTACAAAGCTGCGCTGTTGGTTTACGTGATCCGAAGTGCATTAGCACTAGACTACAGGTAGGTCAGGCAATTCGAGCAAAACTCAACTCATCGATTTGTATGGGGAAGCCCGTTGAATGGCAATGCTTGACGTTCTAAACACCTTTAATCGTTTCCCCCTCGCCAAATTGGAAGTTGGCCAGCAGTTGTACTGGCAACTCGGCAATCTGAAAGTGCACGGGCAGGTTTTTCTAACCTCGTGGTTTGTAATTGCTGTTTTAGTCGTAGTTTCGATTTTAGGAACCAGCAAAATCCAGCGAATTCCCAGCGGAATGCAAAATTTTATGGAGTATGCGCTGGAATTTATTCGGGACTTGGCTAAAAACCAAATTGGGGAAAAAGAATATCGCCCTTGGGTACCGTTTATTGGTACATTATTTCTGTTCATCTTTGTGTCAAACTGGTCTGGCGCTCTAATTCCTTGGAAGCTGATTAAGCTGCCATCAGGCGAATTGGGAGCTCCTACCGCTGACATCAACACGACGGTAGCATTTGCACTGCTGACTTCTCTAGCATATTTTTATGCAGGTCTCAGCAAAAGCGGCTTGGGGTATTTCGCCCACTATGTTGAACCGGTGCCTTTCATGTTGCCGTTCAAAATCATAGAAGATTTCACTAAGCCTCTGTCCCTAAGTTTCCGTTTGTTTGGCAACATTCTTGCGGACGAATTGGTGGTCGGAGTGCTAGTGTTGCTAGTGCCTTTATTTGTTCCTCTGCCAGTGATGGTTCTGGGACTATTTACCAGTGCAATTCAAGCTTTGATTTTTGCAACCTTAGCCGCAGCCTACATAGGTGAAGCTCTAGAAGGCGGTCACGGCGAAGAACACCACGATTAACTAACGATAAACGGCGAAGAATGAAGGAGGAAAAAGAAAATTTCTGAGCTCAAACTTCCTCCCGTCACATCGGACAATTCTGTAGACTTTCTGTTCTCAATTTTGTACTTTAGATAAGGAAAATCATCATGAACCCAACAGTTGCTGCCGCTTCCGTAATTGCCGCCGCTTTGGCAGTAGGTTTAGCTGCAATCGGCCCTGGCATCGGTCAAGGTAATGCAGCAGGTCAGGCTGTAGAAGGGATTGCCCGTCAGCCGGAAGCAGAAGGTAAAATTCGCGGCACCTTGCTGTTGAGTTTGGCGTTCATGGAAGCGCTCACAATTTACGGTTTGGTCGTAGCCCTAGTGCTGCTGTTTGCCAACCCCTTCGCATAATAATTGGAAATTTTAGATTTGAGGTTTTGGCGATTCTAATCCAAAATCTCAAATCTAAAATCGATTAAGCGAATTAGATGGAAGCCGTCAAAAAATCATGATGCACTGGACAGTATTACTAGCAGTTGAAGAAGCGGCTAAGGAAGGGGGACTGTTTGATCTAGATGCTACCCTGCCTCTGATGGCGGTGCAGTTTTTAATTCTAGTCGCAGTCTTGAATGTAATTTTTTACAAGCCGCTCAGCAAGTCAATTGACGATCGCGCCGATTACATTCGCAACACTCAAGTCTCCGCGCAAGAACGCTTGGCAAAAGCTCAGCAACTAGCGCAGCAGTACGAGCAAAAACTGGGAGAAACTCGCAAACAGTCTCAATCAGTAATTGCTGCTGCTCAAGCTGATGCCCAAAAAATTGGGGCAGCCAAAGTAGCTGAGGCTCAACAAGAAGCTCAAGTCGCGCGAGAAAAGGCTGGGCAAGAAATAGAGCAGCAAAAGCAAGAAGCAATGCGCTCACTAGAACAACAAGTAGACGCGCTCAGCGGCCAAATTCTCGAAAAGCTATTAGGGCAGTCGCTGGCCAAATAGCGAGACCGAAGAGTTTTAGATTTTTGATGGAATCTTAAATCTAAAATCGCTTCACCCAATCTGCACGCGCAATTATGGAAGAGTATCATGGGGACTGTTTTATTGCTAGCCACAGAAGCTAGCGGCGAAGGTGGTTTCGGTTTAAATTTCGATATTTTAGAAACCAACCTGATTAACCTGGTCATTATTATTGCAGTGCTGTTTTATTTCGGGCGCGGATTTGTAGGTAAAATCCTGACTGAGAGGCGTTCGGGCATCCAAGAGGCGATTCAAGAAGCAGAAAAACGCCAAAAAGATGCAGCAGCAGCTCTAGCAGAGCAACAGCAAAAATTGACTCAAGCGCAAGCAGAAGCGGAACGAATTCGGGCCGCTGCTGAAGAAACTGCCAAGAAAGCAAAAGAAGCAATTCTAGCTCAGGCAGCGCAAGACGTTGAAAGAATGAGAGCAACGGCAGGTCAAGAGTTGGAAGCAGAGCGGGAAAGAGCGATCGCCCAACTGCGATCGGCGGTTGTATCTCTGGCATTAGCAAAGGTGGAAAGCCAGCTAAAAACTAGCTTGGACGACAGCGCTCAACACCAATTAATCGATCGCAGCATTGCGTTACTGGGAGGCTAAAACGTGAGTACAGTCAGCACAGAAGTCTTACAGCCTTACGCATCTGCCTTGATGTCACTGGCTCAGTCCAGCAATCTCTCAGAGAAGTTCGGCGAAGACATTCGTTCCTTGCTGAGCCTGCTAGAAGGTTCGGAAGACTTGCGTCAATTTTTAGCCAATCCGCTGGTAAAACCGGATGCTAAAAAAGCCGTGATTCAGCAAATAGCGGGTGAAGAAATGAGCCCCTTGATGCACAGCTTTCTGAAGCTATTAGTAGACAAAGGAAGAATTCTTTTTTTAGAAGGAATTGGCAAACAATACTTGGCAAGGCTCCGAGAACTAAACCAAACAGTATTGGCTGAAGTTACATCGGCAGTCCCGCTTTCAGACGCTCAACAGCAGACTGTTCGCGAGAAAGTGCAGGCGATGACCAGCGCTAGAAGCGTAGAAATTGAAACCAAAATAGACGCAGATTTAATCGGCGGTGTGGTAATCAAAGTAGGCTCTCAAGTAATTGATGCCAGCCTGCGGGGACAATTGCGCCGTCTGGGACTTCGCTTGAATTCCTGATTTAAGGAAGCAGGAGGAAGGAAGAAGGAAGCAGGAAAAAGGAAGAAGGAAGAATCAAACAGGAAGCAGGAATAAATTAATTTCTGTTTTTGAGTTGTTAGTCCCAAATTCTTACTACCAAATCCCTATTCTTTCTTGCGGAAAACATCGACAGACAACTAACAACTGACAACTGACAAATAATAACTAACATGGCAGCAATCAGACCTGACGAAATTAGCAGCATTATTCGCCAGCAAATTGAGCAGTACGACCAAGACGTAAAAGTCTCTAACGTCGGTACTGTTCTGCAAGTAGGCGACGGTATTGCCCGGATTTATGGCTTGGATAAAGCCATGTCTGGGGAATTGCTAGAATTTGCCGACGGCACCGTGGGCATTGCACTGAACTTGGAAGAAGATAACGTCGGCGCAGTGCTGATGGGCCAAGGTTTGGGAATTCAAGAAGGTTCGGCAGTAACTGCTACTGGCAGAATTGCTGAAGTCCCCGTGGGTGAAGCAATGTTGGGACGGGTAGTTGATGCTTTGGCCCGTCCGATTGACGGCAAAGGAGAAATTAAAACTACTGAATCTCGCTTGATTGAATCTCCGGCACCGGGGATTGTTTCTCGCCGTTCTGTTTACGAACCCATGCAAACAGGAATTACCGCTATTGATGCGATGATTCCGGTGGGAAGAGGACAGCGGGAACTGATTATCGGTGACAGACAAACCGGTAAAACGGCGATCGCGATCGACACGATTATTAACCAAAAATCGGAAAACGTGATCTGCGTTTACGTGGCGATCGGTCAAAAAGCTTCTACAGTAGCTAACATCGTCAACGTCCTGCAAGAAAAGGGCGCGATGGACTACACGATCGTAGTAGCAGCCAACGCTAGCGACCCCGCAACCCTGCAATACTTGGCTCCCTACACAGGTGCTAGCTTAGCCGAGTATTTCATGTACAAAGGCAAGCACACTTTGGTCATTTACGATGACCTTTCCAAACAAGCACAAGCTTACCGCCAAATGTCTCTGTTGCTGCGCCGTCCTCCCGGTCGCGAAGCTTATCCCGGAGACGTGTTTTACCTGCACTCTCGCTTGCTAGAACGCGCTGCTAAATTGAGCGACGAGTTGGGCGAAGGCAGCATGACTGCTTTGCCGATTATCGAAACCCAAGCTGGTGACGTTTCTGCTTACATTCCGACGAACGTAATTTCGATTACCGACGGTCAAATCTTCCTTTCTTCTGACTTGTTTAACGCTGGTTTGCGTCCTGCAGTAAACCCCGGTATTTCAGTATCGCGGGTAGGTTCGGCAGCTCAAACTAAGGCGATGAAAAAAGTAGCCGGTAAGGTGAAATTGGAATTGGCGCAGTTTGAAGAACTGGCAGCATTTTCTCAGTTTGCTTCTGACTTGGATAAAGCTACTCAGAATCAATTGTCGCGCGGTCAGCGCTTGCGGGAACTGTTGAAACAGCCCCAAAGCTCGCCTCTGCCGATGAACGAACAAGTGGCTGTAATCTATGCCGGTATTAACGGTTATATGGATGACATTCCGGTCGAAAAAGTCAGCAAGTTTACTGTGGGTTTGCGCGACTATTTGCGGACTAGCAAGCCGAAGTACGGCGAAATTGTTCAAGGCGGAAAAGCTTTGACTGATGAAGCTGAAAAGCTGCTGAAAGAAGGCATCACTGAATACAAGCAAAGTTTTCTAGTTTCTGCGTAGTAGACAAGTAGGAATTTTGAACCGCAGATGAACGCGGATTAACGCAGGTAATCTGAAGTTAATCTGCGTTACTCTGCGTTAATCGGCGGTTTTAATTAAGAAGATGCGGGCAAGGATGTAAGGAGAAAGTTATGGCAAATCTGAAAACTATTCGCGATCGCATTAAGTCGGTCAAGAACACTAAAAAGATTACAGAAGCGATGCGTTTGGTGGCCGCTGCAAAGGTGCGCCGGGCTCAAGAACAGGTGACTGCTACTCGGCCTTTTGCCGATCGATTGGCAGAGGTATTGTACGGTTTGGCGGAACGCTTGCAGTTTGAAAACCTGGATTTGCCGCTGCTGAAAAAACGCGAAGTGCGATCGGTGGGACTGTTGGTAGTTTCGGGCGATCGGGGTTTGTGTGGCGGCTACAACAGCAACATCATCAAATACGCCGAAAATCGCGCTAAGGAAATCAAAGCTGAAGGCTTAGACTACAAATACGTGTTGGTAGGACGCAAAGCTACTCAGTATTTCCAGCGCCGCGAACAGCCGATCGATGCTACTTACGCTAACTTGGAACAAATTCCCACAGCACCGGAAGCGGCACAAATTGCTGACGAATTGCTTTCCTTGTTCCTGTCGGGAACTGTGGACAGGGTTGAGCTAGTTTACACCAAGTTTGTGTCGCTAATTAGTTCGCGTCCGGTAATTCAAACTTTGCTGCCCCTTGACCCCCAAGGTTTGGAAACTCCCGATGATGAAATCTTCCGCTTGACATCGCAAGGCGGACAGTTTCAAGTATCGCGCGAGAAGGTTGCTTCACCTACGAAGAGTTTGCCCAGGGACATGATTTTCGAGCAAGATCCGGCGCAAATTCTGGAGGCTCTTTTGCCCTTGTATTTGAACAACCAATTGCTGCGGGCTTTGCAAGAGTCTGCTGCTAGCGAGTTGGCTGCGCGGATGACTGCGATGAACAATGCTAGTGAGAATGCTAGCGATTTGATCCGTAGTTTGACGCTGACTTATAACAAGGCGCGGCAAGCAGCAATTACTCAGGAAATCCTAGAAGTTTCCGGCGGTGCTGAGGCTTTGAAGGGTTAGGTTAGGGTTGACAATTTGTTGATTTTATGGTAGGCGTCTGAGGGAACTCAGGCGCTTTTTTTAAAATATTTCGGCTGCACGAGCTTTCATCTCTGATAGAGTCGAAGTATTGAACGCGATTGTGCGATCGTCTTTAAAAAAATGACTAAAAAAATCTGGATTGTCTACAAAACTGAAAGCATGAGTGCTCCGGGCTGGGAAGAACGTCAGCTTATGCCGAGGGGCAGTCTCACTAATATACTTTGGGAAAATTGGACTTGGGAAGAAAACCCAGAAATTCCTCAAGTAGGGGACAAAACCCGCGATTATGAAAATCTATCTGACCCCGGTAATGGAGTCACCCACGGGAAAGATGGAGATTGGGTAGTTACTCGCGTTCAGCAGTTTTCTGCTTCCGATACTGAGGAGCGAATTGTGGTGTGTTACTGTTCTTACCAACCTGTTACATCTGATTGGGAAGCGCTACAACAAAGCGAGTCTGTCAATCAGATGCTAGCAACTGTCGAGTAATATTGACTGGATAATTAGTTCGTAAAAGCGATCGCCTATTCCTGCACAATCTCATACAAATCTTCTATCGACAAATCAAAAGTCCTCGCCAACTTGTGCAAGGCTGTCACATCAACTGTTGCTAATCCGGGCGATCGGGCATAGGTTCTGAGGGTACTGTAGACTACGCCCGATCGTTCTGAAACTTCTTTGATCGTCCAGCCTTTCTCAGCAGCCAACTCTCGAACCCTCAATCTAATTAAACCCATTGACAAAAAACTAGATTTACTCTGGGATAAAATTTTATCGTAAAAAGCGATCGCTCACTCCTGCACAATTTCCACCAAGTCTTCAATCATTACATCAAAGGTGCGAGCCAATTTGTGTATAGAAATAAAGTCAATGGTTGACACTCCCGGACAGCGGGCGTAGTGTCTGACGGTGCTGTAAATTACTCCCGATCGTTCTGAAACTTCTTTCAGCGTCCAGCCTTTCTCGCTAGCTAGTTCTCTGACTTTTAACCTGACTAAACCCATACTTGACAAATGATGGTGTACCATCATCGGATAGTTTTATCCCAAAAAGCGATCGCCTACTCTTTGACGACCTCAACCAAATCTTCCACCATCACGTCAAAAGTACGTGCCAACTTCAGCAGACAAGTAAAATCAACCATTGCCATTCCCGGAGAACGTGAATAGGTGGTGAGTGTGCTGTAAATGACTCCCGATCGCTCAGAAACCTCTTTGATCGTCCAGCCTTTCTCAGCAGCAAATTCTTTAACCCGCAATCTAATTAAACCCATTGACAAAAAACTAGATTTAGTTTTTAATAAAAATATCGTAAAAAGCGATCGCTCCCAGGTCTGGAAAACTAAAAAGCGATCGCCTATCCAAATTCAATCCCTTTACAAAAGTTTGTACTCTTTACAAAGGATTTGCTTAACATCATGTTAACAAAATTTTCGCGAAAATCAACCCCCAGACACAGATTGAGCCGGTTTGTGACGAAAGAGGCGATCGCGCGGCTGCTGAAAATCAAGGTAGAACAAATATATCGCTTCGAGTGCTGGGCGCATATCCTGTACGTGCACGCTAAAGGGATGAGTCGGTTTGTGAGTTATGCCGACTTTCCGCCTGTTTTGGGAGTGGAATCGCCCTCTGGTTTAGATTTTGGTTATTGGAAGCGCCGGATAGCGAGTCAGAAGGAGAGACACGCGCCGGATTTTTGGGTGGATTTCTATGCGGCGAGATTTCAGAAAGCTGTTTGTGTTTCTGAATTGTTCGACTGGGGGCGAGTGGTGGGAGTGATTAAATTTATGTTGCCGAAAATAGCAGTTGAATCGCTGCGAAAGGTTTATGCACAAGAGAAATCTCTGCTGGAAAATTTCTAAATTAGTCCTAGACGCACGGGTGGTTAGAAACCAGGTTTTTTGACGAGAAGATGCGTTACAGCCCGCAGATACGGTAAACACTTCGGCTTCGATCAGTGCTGTGGTTGTGATGTGTCCAGGAATGTAAATGCTCTTGTTTCTCCTACGCCAAACCCTGCGACACAAACCCCGCCCAATAATGGGGACTGACAAACGGCAATTCTTGCCGACAAAGCCAGTCTAAACGCAATCGCACATTTTTGACAATTTCTGCTTGTTTTTCTCCTTTTTGTTGCTCAAAATAATCCTCTAACAGGGGTTGATATTTACTAGATAACTCATCACCTGTCAAGTTTCGTAGCTTAAATTGTGCTTTTTGCAGGGCTTGCGAGCGGCTATTATCCTGCTTTTCCTGATAGTATAAAATGCAAAATAAAGCGGTTGCTAAATCATCTACAGCCCACAAGGTACTGACCACATTTCGCGCACCCGCACAGAGGAAACCGCTAGCAATGGAGAGCGGGTCGTCGGTAATTTGGGTAAAGGTTAAATTGGTTTCGCAGCAGGAGAGGAACACTTCGGCTAAGTCGGTAAATCTCCAGGTAAAAACACGGCCGAGGTTGATATCGCCATCAAATAAATGCAGTTTTGATTCTAGGGAATTATTCAGATCGGCACTGGCGTGATGGCTGGAATGAAGGACTTGCACTTGGTTGAGTAAGTTGTGGTAGTTGCCGATCGTCGCTTGCTCATATTCGAGGCGGGAATTTTTATCAATTTGGTGCATTATTGCCAGGGTTTCGCACTCGTAGCCAGTGAAAACGAGGTCGCCTGTGGCATTTTCTACGATTCCCATTGTCGCAGGTTTGAGGTTGCCTCGCTGGTGGCAAAAGTTGAGAATTTGGCAACTGGGAACGATGCGGAGGCGGAATTTATCGCTGAGGTATTCGGGTTGTTTTTGGGGCTGGGTTTTGGCAGGGGTGAGTGTGGGTTTGCTGAGAGGTTTTAAGCCGCGTGTTCTGTCGGAGGCTGTATTGCTGTGGGGAATAGGACTGTTATTTAAAGGTAAGGCAGCAAAGGGGATTTGATGCAGGTACAGGTGAGGGATGATAATCAGTTCTTGAATGCCGTTGAGATGTTGGGAAATTAGTTGATTAATTTGCAGGCGGTTAGCGAGTTCTGGGAGAAATTCACCCATTTGATTTTTCCATGCGGTTTTGTTTTCGACATAAGGCCTTAACCAGTTGTTCAATAGCCAATTTTGCAAGGTTTCAAGTCCTTGACCTTCGCAGGTGTGGAGTTTGGTTGCTTGACTTTGGCGCAAGATGAAAATGTGGGTATGCTCAGCAGTGGTGTAAAAATTGAGGATGGCGGTTTCGGCATCGGGAATTAAGGCTTGCATCTGGTAGAAACTGAGGGGGGCTGGTTGCAATTGAGCCGCCAAAACTTGGTCTTTGCTGCGAATTTTTAGCCAAGCTTTCTGTTTTTCATCTTCTAATTCTTTAATCTTTTGGATGATACCGTCGCCGTTGGGGGTTGGTTGGCGAGTGGCGGCGATCGCTTTTGTACCGTCATTTTCAGAAATACGCAAGCGATCGCTTTGTTGTTGCAGGCGATAGTATGCTTCGACTTCGGGGGGAATTTCGCCTTGGGGGTAGAGGTCTTTGCTGGCGAATAAGTCGGCGAGGTGGCGCGATCGGGAACGATCGGCGGTTTCGACGGCTCGATCGTATTGTTTGAGGTTGATGTAGCATTGGACGGCGTTGGCGTAAACGGAGATGGCTTCTGCAATGATTTTTTGGCGGCGATCGTCGGTGGTTGAACCTTTGCGGAGTTGTTCGACTGCTTTTATGGCGGGTTCGTATCCTTCTAATGCGAGATGCCAGTCGCCTTTGGTAAAGCCGATGTTACCGAGGTTTCGACCGGCTGCGAAGCATTCGGGTGGCATAGTTTCGGGTATGGCAATTTTGAGGCTGTCTTGATAGTTCTTAATGGCTTTCTCTGGTTGCTGCAATCGGCGGTAAACTATGCCGATGTTGTTAAGAGAATTCGCTTCCCCTTGGCAATTTTTGATTTCCCGTTTAATAGCTAAAGACTGTTCGTGATAATCAATCGCTCGTTCATATTCTCCCAGAGAGTCGTAAGCAATGCCTAAACCTCCCAGAGAACTTGCTTCCCCTTGACGGTTTTTGATTTCCCGTTCAATAGCTAAAGACTTGTAGTAGAAAGCGATGGCTCGTTCATATTCTTCCAGAGAATAGTAAGCATTGCCTAAACTTCCCAGAGAACTTGCTTCCCCTTGACGGTTTTTGATTTCCCGACTAATAGCTAAATGCTGTTCGTGGAAACCGATCGCTCGTTCATATTCTCCCAGGGAATAGTAAGCCTTGCCTAAATTTCCCAGAGAAGTTGCTTCCCCTTGACGGTTTTTGATTTCCCGACTAATGGCTAAATGCTGTTCGTGGAAACCGATCGCTCGTTCATATTCTCCCAGAGAATAGTAAGCATTGCCTAAATTTCCCAGAGAACCTGCTTCCCCAAGGGGGTCTTTGATCTCCTGCCTAATAGCTAAAGACTGTTTGTGGTAATCAATCGCTCGTTCATATTCTCCCAGAGAATGGTAAGCAATGCCTAAACCTGCGAGAGAACTTGCTTCCCCTTGACGGTTTTTGATCTCCTGAAAAATTGCTAAAGACTTTTCGTAGAAAGCGATCGCTCGTTCAATTTGTCCTAAAGAATAGTAAGCATTACCTAAAGCTGCTATAGAACTTGCTTCCCCTTGACGGTTTTTGATCTCCTGAAAAATTGCTAAAGATTGTTCATGATAATCAATCGCTCGTTCATATTCTCCCAGAAAGTCGTAAGCAGTGCCTAAACCTCCCAGAGAACTTGCTGCCCCTTGACGGTTTTCGATCTCCTGAAAAATGGCTAAAGACTTTTCGTAGAAAGCGATACCTCGTTCATTTTGTCCCAGAGAGCGGTAAGAATTGCCTAAACTTCCCAGAGAACTTGCTTCCCCTTGACGGTTTTTGATCTCCTGAAAGATGGCTAAAGACTTTTCGTGGAAAGCAATCGCTCGTTCATATTCTCCCAGAGAGTCGTAAGCAGTGCCTAAACCTCCCAGAGAACTTGCTTCCCCAAAGCGGTTTTTGATTTCCCGACTAATAGCTAAATGCTGTTCGTGGAAACTGATCGCTCGTTCATATTCTCCTAGATAGTAGTAAGCAATGCCTAAACCTCCTAGAGAACTTGCTTCCCCTTCGCCGTATTTAATTTCCCGACTAATGGCTAAAGACTTTTCGTAAACAGCGATCGCTTGTTCGTATTCTCCCAGAGAACAGTAAGTAATGCCTAAATTTCCGAAAGAACTCGCTTCCCCTTGACGATCGTGAATAGCTTGATAAATGATAAGGGATTGTTGCCAACATTGAAAAGCGACGAAAATGTGGCTAATGTAATATTGCTCGGTGCCCCAATTTAATAAAATATCGCCTGTCTGTTTTCTGATTGCCGTTGGCTGATGATCCTTACCGAGAAACTTACCCAATTCTAAGGCAATGTTAGTTAAAAAGTTAGCCTCATTTTGGTTGCCATCATCAAATTGTTTGGCAACTGCGATTATCGTTGCCAAAAGTCCGGGATCGAGTAAGTCGGAGTGTGCGTTTAAGATTTGCGATTCTTCCCCTTTAGAAGATTTGAGCAGTTTTTGGATGAGTTGCCAATAGGCGGCGCTGCGATTTTCGTACATTGTTGTTTTCCTCTCTTCTCTGTGATTTTTTTTAGGGTTTCCAACTCCAATTAGGCAGTTTTCACCACCTCAAAGCTTTGATAAAACACTTGCCAATTATCTTGTTTTGCCAATTGTTCAAATAACTCTTTAAGCCGTTCAGCATTCCATTCCGGTAAAGCTTCCTCTTCACGGGGAATCAACCAAGGTAAACTCACAGGCTTCTCCACAGCAATTGCTAAAAACTCCTCCTTTACCAGTTTCCCAAACTTAAAATTTGTCTTGCTCTCATCTTGATCTGCCCAAGAATCTTTTTGAGGCAGCAAAATGGGCGGTTTCTCGATAATAGGATGCGGTGCATAGGCAGAAGATGGACAAAGCAAAAATTCCCCATCTTGGCTGCGATTTAACAACAGCAATTGAAAATTATCAAATTCTAAATCAATTACCATCCAAAGCGACTTTTCTGCGGGAATCGTTGGCGTAATTTTCTGCACCGCAGGGGGAGGCGGGGGCAAAATGACGGCTCTAGTTCCCCTTTGCACAGATGCCATTTCCTCTTTGGTTAAAAACTGTAGCCAATTGGGAGGGGATTTAGCTTTTTCCTGCAAAATTTGCCAGCCATTTTTATCAAGCCACCGCAGGTATTTATGATGCCACAGCCAATCATAAACGACTTCCCAAGTACCTTTTTCTCCCTTTTTTCCATTTAGTAAGCTATCAACATCAACCCCATCGGTTCTCATTTCCGCTTCATATAGACCTGAAATTGCTTTTTTGTGTTCGGTTTCTAATCTCCCTACCATTGCACTCACAATATTTTGCACCGTTGTGCCGATTGAACTTACATAATTTACACCTCCAAGAAGAGGATCTTTTGGCATTAAGTTTTCAGCAATTTCTTTGTGTTGAACTGCAATAGGGCGATTTTTATCGAAGCGCAGTGGGAAAAATAATGACTCTCTATCATTAAACGCCGGCTGCGTTTTCATTTCTGCGGCAATGTCGTCAAGAAACTTTTTTTGTTCAGGAGTCATCGGGATACCTCTGATTATGCAACGAGCGAGAAACATGGTTTCAGAAACCTCTCTTTCAACCTAGCACATCCCTAGCAGAAAGAAAAGGCACTCAAATCATCAAACTATTTCAAATATTTAGACTATTTAAACTAAATAAAATCTAAAAAATAACTTCCTATAAAAACAACTACGTCAAGGGTATTGCCCACTATGCCAACTTTTTTATAGTGAAACTATGAACCTTGAATTTTAACCAAAAGGAAGTTGATTATGAAGCTGGCACAAGCGCAAAAAAGATTCAATCCCTACGCCACTGTAACTGGGCTTGCCGAAGTCTTAGCAACCGAAAAAGATTGCCTACACGCATTATGGCAACGAACTCACTATCAATTTGAAAAACAACCGAGTACCTATGACCCCTCAGAACATGAAGAAAAGCTGATTCAACGAGCAGTACAACTGCAAAAGGAAGGTTTCACCGTCTATGTTGAAAATCAAAATTCCTTCAAATATAAAGGTCAAACCTTTGATATCTGCGTTGCCGGCAGGCCAGACATTATTGCTATCAAAGATGATTGGGCTGTTGTCGAAGATATCAAAACCGGCAAGCGCAAAGATTCACATAAAATGCAAGTGCTCCTCTATATGTCAATGTTGCCCTTCGCGCCCGAAACCAAAAATCTGTTTAAAGGTCACATTCCGCACGGGCGCTTAGTTTATCGAGATGGCATTTTAGATATTCCCAAGTGGTATGTTAATGAGCAATTTAGACAGCGTTTGCAGCAGTTAATTGCCATGCTTTGTAATTCTCAACCTCCCAACCCAAAACCTAGCGATTGGGAATGTCGCTATTGTAAGGTTCCCTCTGCGTGCTGTTCTGTAAAAATGAGCCGAGAAACTAATTTATTTGCATAAGTCGATCGCCGGAAATACCCGTAATGCCGACAACCGATAGGTTAAAAGCTGTCGCTATTAGAAGCAAGTCAGCCTACGTTGCTCGGCCTGACGGCGTTACAGTATAATTTCAGCAGTGTCGGTCAAAGTGCGATCGGCAAGGGCGATCGGTCATAATAGTAACAAGTAAGTTTACTAAAAGCGAATAAATAACTATGGTGACTGCTACTGCTGCACAGAAGAATTTTACTTTAGAAGACTTCATGGCTAATCCCCCCGACAACATGGAAGGGGTGGACGGACAACTCGTGGAGAAAAATGGAGCCACCCTCAAGCATGGTAAAATTCAATCAAGCCTGGGTTGTGCTTGGGCAAATTACATGATTTCCAGCAAACAAGGAGGAGAAGTTTATATTTCACCACCTTGCCGCACTAACCAACAAATTCGCCGCCCAGATGTCGCTTATCTCACACCAGAATTAGTTGCACAATTTGGCAATCTTGCCACTTTACCCCAAAGTTTACCCGTAGTTGCCGAAATAGTTTCACCCACCGATATCGCTGAAGATGTCTTTCTAAAAGCACAGGAATATTTAGAATCTAACTGTCAGGAAGTCTAGCTAGTTTTTCCCGAAAGTCGTTTAATATTTGTCCTGACTCAAAATCAAATATTGACATTTAGATCCGGCGATACCGTCCGCACCCAACAAATCCTGATCGGTTTTAGCATCAATGTCGATCGCTTGCTAGCTTAAACTCAATTCTACAACCTTTCATGTAGCAGCACGCGACACAAAACTCTCCTCTACCCGCTGCACCAGTTCTGAAATCAAATTGCTACAATATGTTTAAGACTCCTCAGTCCGCCTTCGCGGACTTCGTTTGTAGAGCATCGGAATTCTATTCGGTGGTATTGAATTAATATCCCACCCTTATCGGAGCAAACCGCCATGTCAGACGACTTTTCCTTAGACGAGCTTTTAAATAGAAGTTACTACGCCTTCAAAGAGGCAGAAAACCAAGTGGGACAGTGCAATGTTTTAGTCATCGGCAAAACCGGCGTCGGCAAAAGTACCCTAATAAATTCCGTTTTTCGCCAACGCTTAGCAGAAACCGGAGTCGGCCGCCCCATCACTCAAGGCATTCGCCAATATACCAAACCGAATTGCCCAATTACAGTCTACGATACTCCGGGACTCGAACTCAACGCCGAACAAATTAAAGTTATTCAATTAAACGTTGCTCAACTAATTGAAGACCAAAGACTCCTGCACCCCAAAGAACACATTCACGTCATCTGGTACTGCATCAATCACAGCGCCAATAGAATAGAATCTGTGGAAGAATACTGGCTAAAAGAAATGGAAGTCAAAGATGTACCAGTTCTTTTAGTGCTGACTCAGACGACATCTAAAAAGCCGGGCGAGTTTTTCAAGCAACTGGAACACATGAATTTACCAGTCAGTCAAATCATCCCCGTCATGGCTGAGCCAGAAGAAATTGATGAAGATTATACAGTAAAATCTCACGGTTTAGATAAGTTGGTAGATGCAACTTTTCAACTGCTGCCGGAAGTTGCTAAAAAAGCTTTTGTTAAAGAACAAATTGCCAATATTGCGCTCAAATCCGATATGGCATTTAAGTATCTAAGTGCTTATGTTGCAGGTTCTGCAATTGTCGGTGCGACTCCTGTACCGTTTGCTGATGCGCCGATTTTGATGGCCATGCAAACGGCAATGATTGCTAATATTACTGTGATTTTTGGAATGCCCTTTGATAAGGGCTTTATTTCGGCAATGCTGTCTGCTATTAGCGGCACAGGCGGGGTTACTGCTGTTGGCAGAAGTATTGTTACTAATTTGATTAAACTGATTCCGGGTGCGGGTACTGTTGTCGGCGGTGCTATCTCCGGTGCAACGGCAGCAGCTCTCACGCTTGCCCTCGGTTTGGCTTACATTGAGGTGCTTAAAGCTTATATGAAAGCTCAAGTTAATGGGGAACAACTTTCTTTGCAGCAGTTGACAAATATGTTTGTGGAATTGTACAAGGATTATGCTAGTTCGGGGCGTAAAACTTTGAAGGATGAGAAACCGGATCAACCTAAACCTCCCAATCAAATTAATATTGATTAGATGGGGAATTGGTAATAGGGAAGTGGTAGAATATAGAGGGTTTTCGCAAGTCCAGTCACTGCACCGATCGCAAAAAGCACTACAATATCAGTGAATTCTGCAAAAGGAAGTAAATGGCTATGGTAATGGCTGCCGTTTTATCAGAAAATGTTTCTCTAGAAGACTTTATGGCTAATCCCCCCGAGTGCATGGAATGGGTGGACGGGCAAATCGCGGAGAAAAATGGCATGACAGTAAAACACAGTCGAATCCAATCTAGACTAGATCGTTCTTGGGGAAATTACAAAGATTCTAGCGGACAGGGAGGCGAGGTTTATGTCGAAGTTCCTTGTGCTACTGACAGGCGAGTGCGCCGTCCTGATGTAGCTTATCTGACTCCTGAACTTGTTGCTCAATTTGGCGATGTTCCTACTTTGCCTCAAAGTCCGCCGTTAATTGCTGAAATAGTTTCTCCCACTGATAGTGCGGAAGAGATTTTTCTTAAAGCACAAGAGTATTTAGATTCGGGTTGTCTGGAAGTTTGGATAGTTTTTCCAGAAAGTCGCTGGATATTGATCGTGACTCAAACTCAAAAGTTAACCTTTAACCAGGGTTCTACCATCAGCACTCAGTTAGTGCTGGCGGGTTTTAGTGTTGCTGTTGAGGAGTTGTTGGCTTGAAGGCAAAAATTAGTTACGTATAAGTGCTTTCTGGCCGAGTTCGCCCGTAATCCTCGTGATAATTTGTGAATAAGTCATTGACAAAATGCCACTCGCCCCAGGCAATTAATAAAAATTTTTAGCAATAAAAAGTGCAGTTGTAAAGTTGCACAAAATCACCAAGAGCGGTAAAATACTCATTGCTTTGTTTGCAAATTTACCGTAAATTCCAATTGGGAATTAAAACCAATCATTGAAATATGTCTAAGACTTACACTGTTGAATTGATCCACCAAGGCTCTACCTATACCGTAGAAGTGCCCGAAGATAAACAAATTCTGCAGGTGGCCAACGCTGCGGGCATTGATCTGCCTAACTCTTGCAATGCGGGGGTTTGTACTACTTGCGCTGCTAAAGTTATTGAGGGTGAAGTTGAGCAAGTTGATTGCATGGGCGTCAGTCCGGAACTTCAGGCAGAAGGTTATGTGTTGCTGTGCATTGCTTATCCCCGATCGAACTTGAAGATAGAAACCGAAAAAGAAGACATTGTGTACGATCGCCAATTCGGTAAATCCTAGGACTAAGCTAAAATTTACCTAAGTACCGTTAGCGGTAAAACCACTATGGATCGCCCTATGACCACCCATTTCATTTCCGCAGAAGTTGACCTCCACGATACCGCCGAGCAACTGCACTCGGCTATTGAAATTGAACTGCAAAAGCACGGCGAACCCCTGCGCTGGGCCGTCACAGATGTGGATGTCGATCGGCAAAAGGCTGTGGTAGAAGGCTACGTGCTCGTGGAAGCATCCCCCGCAACATCGTGAACCCCCGCCCTTTGACAGTGGTTTTGATAGTCCCCACAGGCGTAGGAGCCTCCATTGGTGGGTTTGCAGGAGATGCGCTGCCGGTGGCTAGGGCGATCGCCCAAATTTCAGACACCCTGATCACTCACCCCAACGTCCTCAACGGCGCTCAACTTTATTGGCCGATACCTAACGCTCTCTACGTTGAAGGTTACGCCCTTGACAAATTTGCTGCCGGATGCTGGGGACTGCAACCGGTACATCAAAATCGCATCGGCTTAATCCTCGATTCCGCGATCGAACCAGACTTGCAGTTGCGCCACTTGCAAGCCGTTGATGCTGCTAGAGCGACATTGGGTTTGAATATAACTGATTGTGTTTTAACCGATCGCCCTCTGCAAGTAGAATTGCGTATTTCTGAATCAGGGGCATCCTGGGGGACGATCGGCAATCCAGACAGTTTATTGCGCGCTGCAGAAAAATTAATCAAACAAGCAAGAGTAGAGGCGATCGCAGTTGTAGCCAGATTTCCCGACGATGAAGGCAGCCTCGCCCTCGAAAACTACCGCCGCGGCAAAGGAGTTGACCCCCTCGCCGGCGCGGAAGCTGTCATCAGCCACCTCGTCGTCAGGACGTTTAAAATCCCGTGCGCCCACGCCCCCGCGCTGTCTGCGCTTCCCCTCGATCCGCACCTGTCCCCGCGATCTGCTGCTGAGGAAATCGGCTATACTTTCCTACCTTGCGTGCTTGCCGGCCTCAGCAAAGCTCCCCAATTGGTAGCGCCAGAAAGCCAGCAGCACAATCAATTATCAATTACCGCCGATCAAGTCGATGCGGTGGTGATACCCGCCACAGCCTGCGGCGGCAGTGCTATTCTGAGTTTGAGTGGGCGATCGTCGGTACAAATCATTGCTGTGGGGGACAACAAAACCCAGATGCAGGCGACTCCAGAAAAACTCGGAATCAAAGCTTTGCAGGTAAACTCATATTTAGAGGCGATCGGAGTTTTGGTCGCTTTGCGGGCCGGCATCAGTCCAGCTTCCTTGGGTGCAGACATCTCCTCCCTGCGTTGTTTGTCTGACTAAACTCAACAAATCTAAAATCTCAAACCTCAAATCTAAAAGTGATTAAGTGGCAGAAAAACTTCCCCAAAATCCTGAAATTGAACCCTTGACGCGCACCCAAGTTTTAATAGCAATGGGCGTGACAGCAATTATGTTGCTGGCGGTAGCTAAATTGTGGTTGCTATTTGGATCGGTATCACTTTTGCCAGTCAAATTGATAGGAATCGACTTGCTCAAAGGATGTGCGCTCGGGCTGGCAATTACAGCCGGTAGTGCGATCGTTTATCACCTTTGGCCGGGTTATCGCCGGAGTGCAGACGTTTACTTGGAAGTAGTTCTCAAACCTTTGTTTTGGCCGGATTTGATTTGGCTGGGACTGCTGCCGGGACTTAGCGAAGAATTGCTATTTCGAGGCGTGATGCTGTCGGCTTTAGGATTGAATGTTACCAGTTTAGTTTTATCGAGTTTTTGTTTCGGTATTCTGCACTTGGGAGGCATGGATCAGTGGCCTTATGCTGTTTGGGCAACGGCTGTCGGATTGCTGTTGGGTTACAGCGTTTTAGCTACTGGGAATTTGTTAGTGCCTATTACGGCTCATATCTGTACGAATTTGATTTCTAGCTGTGTTTGGAAGTGGGAACACAATGCGGTGAAGCGGTAGATCGATCGCACTATAATATTGAGGTCGGGGCGGGTTCACCCGTATCTCTGCTTAATAACCAAAGTATTTTTAAACCCGCCCCCACCCAGCGACAAAATTTTATTAGGGTCACACTTACCGGACACGAGATTTGAAAACTTTGTTAAGGTAGTTGATAACTGCCCGCTCGCACAATCAATTGACCTTGACTGGGGTTGCGGCTGAAGATAAAAGCTCCTTCTTGAGTTTCACCCCTTGACAAAAAATCAATTTGCTGGTCGCCGGATTCCAAGACTTCACCGTTGACGCGCAGTTCGGCAATAATTTGCACTGATTCTGCTGTTTCGCCGCCCGTGTTTGTCACTGTAAACGGTACGTAAAATTGCCCTTGAGTTTCGCGAATAGGCGTGTTGCGAGTGACAGAAATAACCGGAGGTTCTTGCTTTTTAGCCAGCCAGTTGTAGAGTACGAGTCCGGTGAGGGTAAAAAGGATGAAGCAGGCGATCGCAAATGTCACCCCTTCAGCCAAAGTTCTTTTTGGTTGCTGTTCGTTATTACTTTCCGTCATACCGTCAACCTCCCCGCCGCGCCGCCAATAGTCGCCGGCAATCCCAATACTAAGGTATAGCTCAACCAAATCGACCACGGGTCGTCAAAACTGAGTTTCTGGAAGAAAAACATCATAAATGCAGAAGCCGCCAGCGACACTAAATACGCCATGACAGTTTCGCTGAGGGGACGCTGAAAAATCCCTTGCTGCTGCTGCCGTTTTGCTTGATAAGTAAAGCCTGCTACAAATACAATACCGTAGGAAATTAGCAGCGAGGCGGCGATAATTGCTAATTGCCACGGTGGCGAAATCGCTGCCGCTAGCATGGGAATTTCGTCAGTAGGGGCGATATTGAAAGCAATTATCATCGCGCCGATTAAAGTAGCGCCGATATCTGCTACAGTTGGATTAATTGTAGGTTCGCTGTCGCTGTCTGAACTTTGATAGCGATCGCCGCTCAAAAAACCGTTCGCCAGGGCAACTCCCAAGGCAAACGGCAGGCCTTCAAAGATGATTTTCCCCAAAGTTTCTTGCAGCGGAGTCTGCGGCGTAATTTCCCTGAGCAAAAACAGGATCAAAGTCGCGCAGACAATGCCGATGGCGATCGCTTCTACGGTATCGATTGCAGCATCTAGCCAGCGGATGTCCTTAGTTTTGCGAAAACCTTCAGTGCGAGTCAGCAAGAAAACGACGATAAAAGTAGTTGCGATCGCGATCGACATTTCCGCTGGTGTAGTATACGAACCGATCCACCAAACCTCCATCGTATAAAGCAGGGGAGTACCGAACAAAAAGCCGCCCGATGCACCTCGAATGATGTCGTTTAGTTCACTTGACCACTGATTTTTACGTCTTTTTGATTTCTTCATTTTTTAGTGAAAACGTACCTCAAAAAAGGCAATCTATAATTTAACATATTTCAAGTGTTATCGTAGATAGCATTTGCACTCAACTTTGTGCATAAGCTATTAAAAATTACTATCTATAAATTCCCGCCTGAGTACAAATTGCTCTCAGTGTACCTGATTTTATTTGATCGTGGTTAGGCATTACTAACGGAGTCTCCGTTCCATCCTGATTCTATCGCACCATGACAATATGTTCGCGTTCTCTAATAATCCGAAAACCCAACAACTGAAATGTTTTGATGACTCGTCTTTTAGAAGCATCGACAGGAAACTTGACATTAAATAGCCACCTCTGCTTCTACTAAAAAAGTCTCGATCGCAGGTGATTCGTTTTCCATTGTTTCTTTGCCAAATACTTCGATGTAGCAACGAATAGCTGACGTGACATCAGGTAAGGCTTCCTCATAGGTGTCACCTTCACCAACGACGGTACTTTTGATTCCGAGGGGATAGGCTACATAACCATCAGGATGTTTTTCAAGGATGATTCTAAATTGTTTCATCTTCGCCTCTTTATTTTTCCACTAACTTAATTCACTACAGCCGCGCATAAGCATCAAAATAAAGGCATGAGTGTCCAACAGCCTCATTCCATCTACTCCTTAAACTCTTCTAGCGGTTCGTCAAAATCATCGGACATCCAAACCATTCCTTTAGAACTTCCTGCTTGTCGATTGGGTTTAGCTTGTTTGGGAATTACTACCAATTTTACAACAGGTTGGTTATCTTGAGTAATCGCAATTTCTTCCCTTCTCATTACCGCTTCGATTAATTCCAAAAGCTTTTATTTTGCTTCAACAATGTCTACTTGATACATAATTCGTGGCTCCTTACTATCAATTTCAAACATCACTCTTTTAACTCAATTCAACAAATCATCTTCCTCCAAATCAATAGACTGTAACTCCATATCACCAGACTGCAACTGAGCCGGAGTAGCCGGAATCGCCGCAATAATCGCATCAATTACCTTCGCCACCGGAATAATCTCCATTCCTAACTCTGGCACCGGTTGATTCTTAGGAATAATCGCCCTTTTAAAACCCAATTTCGCCGCCTCCCTCAGCCGCAACTCTAATTGGGAAACCGGCCGCACCTGTCCTCCCAAACCCACTTCCCCGAGCAAAACAGTGCGTGCATCAACCACCCGATCGCGAAAACTGGCCACAACGGCGATCGCAACTGCCAAATCCGCCGCCGGTTCATCCACCTTCAACCCGCCCACCGTAGCCAAAATCACATCTAATTTAGATAAAGGAATCCCCACCCTTTTCTCCAAAACAGCTAAAATTTGCTGCAATCTAGCATTGTCCACACCAGTAGTAGTGCGGCGCGGCGAACCAAAACTTGCAGGGCTAACTAACGCCTGAATTTCCACTAAAATCGGTCGAGTTCCTTCGCAAGTAACAGTCGTCGAAGTACCGGGAGAAAATTCATCTCTATTCCCTAAAAACAACTCCGATGGATTATCTACTTCTCGCAAACCGTTGGCTACCATTTCAAAAACACCGATTTCGTGAGTCGCGCCAAAACGGTTTTTCATCGATCGCAAAAGTCGATGAGAAGCAAAGCGATCGCCCTCAAAATACAGTACAGTATCTACCAAATGTTCCAAAACCCTCGGCCCCGCCAAAGCTCCATCTTTCGTAACGTGACCGACAATAAATAAAGTAATATTTTCCCTTTTCGCAACCTGCATCAAAGCCGAAGTACATTCCCGCACCTGAGCCACCGAACCCGGAGCCGATGTTAAACTAGCAAAATAAATAGTTTGGATGCTGTCAATCACCGCCACATTCGGTTTCAGCGCTTCCAACTCCCGCAAAACAACTTCTAAATCCGTCTCGGGAAGCAAATAGAAATTCTCCGCTGAATTGTCCTCCGAATCCTTTTTAGCTTCCCCGTTGCGATCGGATTTATGCCCGCCGTTGCTTGACAAATCAACCGGATTAGCTACGCCCAAACGCTGCGATCGCAACTTCACCTGCTGGCCGGACTCCTCCGCACTGACATACAGTATCCGATCCTTGCGGGCCAACATATTCGCCACCTGCAACAGCAGCGTCGATTTCCCGATTCCCGGTTCCCCGCCAATCAACACCAGCGATCCGGGAACAATCCCGCCTCCCAAAACTCGATCGAGCTCCCCGTAACCAGAAGGCCAGCGAGACTGAGTTTGGTCGGAAATCTGCGATAATCTGAAAGATACCCTTGGTTGACCCTTCGACTTATCAGGGGGCGAACCGCCCACTGTCTTAGTTGTCACCCCAGTTAAACCAGCCCGCGACACAGCAGCAGTAGGTTGTTCTAACTGCTCGTCAAAAGAATCCCACTTCTGACAGCTAGGACACCTGCCAAAATATTGTGGTGAATCATACCCGCATTCCCGACAAATATATTGTATTCGAGGCTTAGGCATTGTTTACTATGATAAATAGTCACCCTAACATTTAGAAAAGTCTGAGTTAAAGCACTTATCAAGCTTTCAGACCCATCCCCACACATAATTCAATTTGTGTCTTCTATGATAGGGTACAAAAAATTAACATTATCTGAAATGTAACTTAAGGAGTGCTCGGTAACTTGGAAAACCATAAAGAAAAAATTCTGGTAGTCGATGACGAAGCCAGTATCCGCCGCATTCTGGAGACTCGCCTTTCCATGATTGGCTACGATGTCGTCACCGCTGCTGACGGCGAAGAAGCTCTCGAAACATTTCGCAACACCGAACCCGACTTAGTGGTTTTGGACGTTATGATGCCGAAGCTAGACGGTTACGGCGTCTGTCAGGAGTTGCGTAAAGAGTCAGACGTACCCATCATCATGCTAACCGCTTTGGGAGACGTAGCCGATCGCATCACCGGTTTAGAATTGGGCGCAGACGATTACGTCGTCAAACCTTTCTCTCCCAAAGAACTCGAAGCCCGCATCCGTTCGGTACTGCGGAGGGTTGACAAAAACGGAGCATCGGGCATTCCCAGCTCCGGAGTCATCCACGTCACCAATATTAGGATTGACACCAACAAGCGCCAAGTTTACAAAGGCGACGAACGAATTCGGCTCACGGGCATGGAATTCAGCCTGTTAGAACTGCTTGTCAGCCGTTCTGGAGAGCCTTTTTCGCGATCGGAAATTTTGCAGGAAGTGTGGGGATACACACCAGAACGGCACGTAGACACCCGCGTAGTGGACGTTCACATCTCGCGGCTTAGGGCAAAGTTGGAAGACGACCCCAGCAATCCCGAATTAATTCTTACCGCCCGCGGCACCGGCTATCTCTTCCAGCGAATTGTCGAAATTGGAGAAGTAGGATAAAGTCAGTTGGCAGTTGGCAGTTGGCAGTTGGCATTAGTTAAATTACCAACTACCAATTACCAATGACTAATGACTAATGACTAATGACTAATGACTAAATCTGATCCCAATAAAGTTTTGCGGCAATTGCCCTTAGTTGCAGGAGGGTTAGCAGGTACGCTGCTAATGGTCAACCGCTTGCTGACAGAGCAAATCACAGATTCTCAAGCTCGATCGGACGCTTTGGGAGTAATTATTAGCGCTTTGCTGATTTTAACCGGTTTGCTGTGGCAGCAGGTGCAAGCGCGATCGCCCGATTCCGTAAAACTTATCGGCGAAGAAGGTTTTGAATTTGCGCCGGATTTGCCGGAGGCTGTGAAAATAGAATTAGCCTGGGCGTCGCGTTTGCTGTTGACAAATACCGCCACAAGGTCGATCCTAATTGTGTATCAGGGAAAAGTTTTATTGCGGCGCGGTATTTTAGGCATCAATCCCGAAGTTAAACCCGGGCCGATTTTGCAGCGAGTGCTCGACAAAAACAAACCAGTTTATTTAGTAAATCTCAATATTTATCCCGGGCGAATAGAATTTGACTATTTGCCAGAAAATACTCAAGGAGTCATCTGTCAACCTATCGGCAGCCAAGGCGTTTTAATCTTAGGTGCTAACGCACCACGCAGCTACACAAAACAAGATGAAAACTGGATTGAAGGGATTGCCGACAAACTAGAAAATACCATCAATCAATTTTAGATTTTAGATTTTAGATTTTAGATTGTGGATTTTAGATTATTGTGAAGTGCACAATGGCAGCTCTGTGAAAGTGCGATCGTCTTCGAGGGCTGCGCTAACGACGGATTTGCCTCATTCTAGGTGTTGGCTATCGGCAATAAACAAGATTTATCGGAAAATTGGGTTTAAAACCCCGTGCTTCTAGCACGGCTTTGTGTCCAAATAGGATTGGTCACAGACCCGCCCAGATTTGAGATACTCCAAAATAAACAGCTTGGTTGAAAGTCCTGTCAGAGTTGCGATCAGAAACAGGGGAAGCAACGCCGGGCAATGGAAGTCCAACCCTAAAAGCAAACAAGTATTTTACTTGCGTACAAAACAGAAAAGTCGCCGTAGGGCATTGGGAGACTTAAAACGGACATGGAGATAAGGTAAGACTGGCTTGCTAGCACATCTCAGCGAAGTGTCAAGAATCACCGTTGCTTTAGCGGGCGTGAGTATGTCAATACCGATATCTTTTGAAAAGAAGAAGAGCGAGCGAGCCCCCCAACAAAATTTGCAGGGTTTGAGGGTATTCTTCGCCACTCCTGAGCCGGCTGCGTGCACAGGGCGGCTCTTAGTCCTCAACAATGCTCTCCGGGTGCGCCGCAGCGCACCTTACTAGCTCAAAACTCTCAACTCAAAACTCAAAACTACTACCGAGCCCAGTCAGTACCGCGCCACAGCGTAAAAAACAAAACACTAGAAATCAGCGCGCCCAGCAGCCACTTAATAGCATTTTTAAATAACCCCAAGCGCTGACTTGACTTAACCGCAGCGCTTTGCGTCTGCAACCGGTCCTTAGCCGGAGTAATTCTCGAAAGAATTTGCTCTTTCAATTGCTGTGGGTTTTGCGTATCCGCTGGTACCCCCAAACGGGTAAGTTCCCCGGCCAAATTCCTTAAATCTTCAGGACTACCCTTATTCAGCCGTTCTTCCACCTGCTGCAACTGAGCTAATTGTTGGTTGGCTTGAGTAGTAATTTGCTGGTTATTTTGGTTGTTGACGTAGATAGCGCCAAAAATTCCCAAAGGTAGCATCAACAGAAAAACCAGGGCCAGCAGCAGACACACCCAAGACAAAACCTTCAAAAACAAGTCTTCCAAACCTCTGCGATCGTACCCTTCTCCAAAAAATATCAGCGCCATTGCCAGTAAAGGAACTGGCACCCGTTCCACTACAGCCCCAATCGTTTGCAATTCCCAGAGGCGATTGCCAAAATTTGCTGGTATAAGAACTGCAATCGCATCTAATAGAGACAGAATTAATAGACCGTAGCCAATCCAACGCAGTCTGTAGATAGAAAAACCTTGTTCGCCTTGTAAGTCATTCATAAAATAATCAGAGTTGTTGTTAAGAAAAATCTCTCTTGAACCCGCCCAATAACGGATACAAGTCCCCGACAACAGTCGTGGAGAATCAAAAATTTTAGACTTTTGTTCAAGCTTCCCGATTCACCTGTGGAGTAAATCTAAAAGCTAAAAGCTAAAAGCTAAAATCGAGTGACTCGACTCAAGGCTCGGGAAATCGCGGCTGCCACCACGCATACCAAGAAACCCAAGCATTCTCTAGAATTTTTTCGGCATCTTCTGGAGTTGTTTTATCCAAAGGCACAGACATCTGAGTCCACAAACAGCGCCGGTCTTGAATATTTCCCCTACCCAACAACCAAAACAGAATACGGTTTGGCTGCCAATCGCGAGTATTTCGATTATATCTAAACTGTTGGGAAGTTACTGTAGCACTGCCATTAGGATTGATACACGAACTCAAATACAGTCGATTTTTCTGTTGCAAAATTCCGTGAAACCCTGCGCCTTGAGTGCTTGCTAATGCTAGTTTACCAGGAGACGACTTGAGAACTGTATGTCCTTTCATCATACCTTCCACTTGCCCAATGGTGTCTACCGCATAGCGCATCTCTATTTCGAGAGCCATGCTATTTTTTTGATATTCATATTTCCTGGCAGCTTTGAATTCTGAATTGCCGCTAATTTTCAGCGGCGCGCTCTTCTGCATTTTCCAATCGGCTAGAGGCACCGACTCGGGAAACTCAAACGGGGTTGCCAGATTTTTGCCTACAGAGGGATAGAAAACCAATTTTCCGGCAACCAACAAAACCCCTCCCAAAGTAACAGCCAACAGGGAAAGCCTAACTGGTTTCCAAGAGGTAATAGCCATTAGCAATTCTGTCCTTCCTTATTTTGGGGTTGGTCTTTCAAAATTGCAAACCAGCAGAATAACCCGAAAATAAATACAGCAATCATAGAAAATATTACCGAACCATTTCCTTCGTGCCAGTAGTCAAATGCTTCGGGTTGAGATAGCGATACCAGCACGGCCAGGAGACCAACTCGCGCGGCATTCACTACAAATGCAGTAATTATTGCGACGAATGGCAATACAATTTTCTGACTCGTAGTGGTAGGAAACATCAGTAAGAAAACCAGAGCTAGTCCTAACAATTGTAGCATCGCATTCACCCCGGAACAGCCGTGATTCACTTCCACGCTGCCCTTTTCCAGGATTAGATAAACCCCTTTCTGCACAACTTCAAATCCTATATAATGCAGGATGAAAGCTGAAAATTTTGCTGTTAATTTGGGGACATCAACGAAGACTCCGATCAATCCGGGAGGAATAGCTGTATACGCAAGAATTAGAAGTTCCTGCCAATATTGTTTCAGTCCTTTTGTTCCCGAAGCCAGCAATGCAAGACTGATTCCCGACAAAAAAGGCGTTGCTCTGATAAAAAAGTCGTATCCAGATATCGACGAACTTTTGAGCAATATTAAAGCAATTAACGATGCCCCAAATAAGCTGCTGAAAACTCCGCTTTCAAAAGTTAAGGATTCGTGCCTTTCCCAAATGAGAAATGCTACAACTCCCCAAAACAGGAACATTGTACCGAACAGGTCAGTGTCGTTGGTTCTGGAAGTCAGAGTTAGGTGTAAGGCTATCAAACCCGAGGCGATGCCTAACAGCCAGTATTTAGGTTCTTGGACGTGCTTGAGCCAGTTTATTTCGGTCATTGGTGCTTTTTGTTTTTCCTAAAAGCTTCTAAAATGCTTAATCTTGTAACTCTATTAAAATTATCAGCTACAAACACTTGAATTTATGCCTTTGGGGTGATTTTTAACTAAATCTTCACAAAGATTGACAATGGCGAATGTGTGTGATAGTTACCTCCACCTAATTAAATCTGAAGTTAGGCGCAAAGATTAAAGAAAACAGGTTTTTTAACTGTGATCGATCGCACTCCACGAAAGATTTTCTTCCCCCAAACCCGGTTTCTGCGCCTAGAGTTTAAATGAAAAGCTTGAAGGCAAGACAGAAAGATTTCTTGGACGCACTCTTGAGCTTGAAAACCAGTTTTTTACCGGTGCTGGTTTTTGGTAGCCCGTGCGTCCAAGAGTAGATTAATTAGAGTAGACTTTCCGGTAGTAAGTTTGATATTCCTCCGAAAGCAGGGGTTCCCACCACTCCCGATGGGCTAAGTACCATTCTACAGTCTGCCGCAAACCTTCTTCAACTGTTACTGAGGGAGTCCAACCTAACTCAGTTTTAATTTTGGTGGCATCAATAGCATAACGCCGATCGTGCCCGGCTCTGTCTTTGACAAATGTAATCAATTGTTCGCAAGGACGGGCGGGTAAATCAGAAGCTAATTCGTCCATTAGCTGGCACAGCATTTTTACTAGATCGAGATTTTTTACCTCGTTGTTGCCGCCAACATTGTAGGTTTCCCCAGGCTGACCACGGTGAATAACGGCATCTAAAGCGCGGCAGTGGTCGAGAACGTAGAGCCAATCTCGCACGTTTTGACCGTCGCCGTAAACTGGCAGCGGTTTGCCCAATAGCATATTGATGCACATTAATGGAATGAGCTTTTCTGGGAAATGATAGGGGCCGTAATTGTTGGAACAGTTGGTGATAATTGTCGGGACGCCGTAGGTGTGGAAATAGGCGCGGGCGAGGTGGTCGCTGCCAGCTTTGGAGGCTGAGTAGGGACTGTTGGGCGAGTAGGCAGTTGTTTCTGTGAAAGCTGGGTCATCGGGGCCGAGACTGCCGTAAACTTCGTCGGTAGAAACGTGAAGGAAGCGCATTTGTGCTTTGAGAGATGCCTCATCAATTGCTTCAAAATGCTTGCGGAAGGCTTCTAAAAGTGTGAAGGTTCCGACCACGTTTGTTTGAACAAAGGCTGCAGGCCCGATAATTGACCTGTCAACGTGGGATTCTGCGGCAAAGTGGGCGACTGTGGTGATGTTTTCTTCTTTGAGCAAGGTATCGACTAGGGTACGATCGCAAATATCCCCCTGCACAAACCGAAAATTTTCGCCTCCTTCCAAAGTTGCCAGGGTTTGTCGGTTTCCGGCGTAGGTTAAAGCGTCCAGTACGACTACTCGATCGCCCGGATAGCTGCTGCACCAGTGATGCACAAAATTCGAGCCGATAAATCCAGCCCCGCCCGTCACCAACAATCGGCGAGGGGTTCGCTCAATGCCTTGATTCGCGTTGTCTGTCATAAAAATAAGAGTTATTCCAATAACTAAGCCTTTACAAAAGTAGCCTTAAAAGTAGTTTGTCACCAAGTGTTTGCGGCCATGTAACTAAATTTTCTACAATCTCACCTCAGATTTTCTAATTTGGGCGCGATCGAAGTATTGGTTCACAAAACTTGAACTTCTACCGAGCTGTTAGCCGAAACGCTTACAGAGCAAGCATTGCAAATTTTTAAGCAGGCAAATTTAAAGTTGAATTGCGTGAGGCTATAGCTGACTTTTGCGATCGATCCTCGATATGGGCGGCGCGCAGAGTTGATACATTTGTAAAGAGCTGTTACCATTAATTTTTTAATTATCCTTTACAATCTCCAGAGCACCATGAAGAAGTTTCAAGTGTTAGCTGGCATTGCTTCCGTCGTCGCGATCGCAAGCAGCATCGCCATAGGTGACGCTGCATCTGCTTTCCCCTGTTCCTACAGCAAATCTGGGGCGGCTAAATCTGGTTCTGCGACAACGATCCTAGGTTCCGGCGGCTCGGAGCGAATCAATCCCTGGAAATCTTACAAAACAGCAGCTCTCGGTTTCCTCGGTTTGGCGGGAGTTTTGGGTGGCGGAGCGGCCTACATGAGCTACCGCGCCGGCAAGCGCGCTTCTGCTGCTTGCGCTGCGATGACCGATAATTTTGAAGTTTTTGAAGAGTCGGCTCCGATCGCAGATGCAGGTGTTTCTGGACACATGGAAGTTCCTGCCTTGCTCGATTTGGCGCCGGCGGGTGCTGTAGCTGAGTCAGCAGATGCGGTTGCAGCCGTTCGCGAACACCCAGAAGCTCCTGGCGGTGAGCTGGATTTGCCGGTTTCGCCAGTTGCCGAGTTGAGTTCTGAAATTGCGATCGAACAAGTCCAAAACGCGATCGTCAAATAGTTATCTCAAACCAAAGTATTCGCTTAGCGCACCTCCAATCTTCCAAGATTGGAGGTTTTTTGAGTGGAAATTATCTACCCTACAATTTCTGGTCATTGCGCTCGCGAAGCACTGCAAACAATAGACAGATGAATCGATAGCACACACTATCATATTCCGGCTAAGCAAACGAGCGCTGAATTAATATCAATTAAAAAAACTCTTGCTACCATCATCAATCTCATACTAATTATTAAAAGTCGCCGCTCTCCGTCAGGACAAGGCTGTGCCGTTTCCCTACTGTATTTGAACTGTATTTTATCCGATTGAAAACTGCTATAAAATTAGATAAGTCAAAGCGAAAGAGTACCCTGCGGAGGCGATCGCTAAAAATACTCTTCAGATCAATCTGAGGGTAGACGGCAAGAGTTCAAATCCCCTGCTATGGTGGGAAATATAGCCCTACAGATTACAACTATAGGTTATTATGAATGCTTGGCGCGATCGATTCAATCAATTTACAGGTCAAACTAGATTGGCAGTTTGCCGGGTGTTCGTTCACATAACAGGCGAAGAAGTTGCACCGCTGTTAGGAGTTCTCAACCGCAACGCCAGAAAAGCAATTGATGCCGATGGCGACATAGTAGTTTTAGGAGAAGGTCTTGTAGAAATTTGCAATCACCTGTTGCAGTACGACAACTACTGGCAATCAGCCGCCAATGAAGGCGATGTTTTTTGGAATGAAGGGGAAGCGGGCGATTATGTGGATGAACTTTTCATTGATTCAGCCGATCGCTATCTGAGCGAGCCTCAATACAGCACATCTGTTTATGATCAAAAATCCCCCTTGTCTTTGCCGGTAACTAGAAATATTGTAGTGATGCTGACAGTTGCGTATGAAGGCGAAGTTCCTGCCCTAGAAACTGACCTCGCTGACATCAGCGCGCTGAAAGTCGGTTTAAAAGCCCTGATTAATTTACATTACCAAGAAAGGCTCCGAGCTGTGCAAGTTCACTTTTCTCCCGCACAGTTGGGAGACGAACTTACCAACGACCAAGTGTTGGTCAATTTCCCCGAACTTATTCCCCTTTAAGGAAGAAGGAAGAGGGAGAAATTACCAATTACTATTTACCAATTTCTACAGCAGATTCCATGTATATGTAGTAGACGCAATTTTCTAGTAATGAAGGTGCGTTGCTAGCAACAATCTGCAAGTTTTATCCAATATATTGCAGCGAGGCACCCTAGAGATTAACACCACACAATATAGCTGCTACTGTACTTGTTAAAGATGGAATAGGCTGTATTTACTCATTACCAATTACTATTTATGA
This sequence comes from Microcoleus sp. MON1_C1, assembly GCF_036701945.1. Lineage (NCBI taxonomy): Bacteria > Bacillati > Cyanobacteriota > Cyanophyceae > Oscillatoriales > Microcoleaceae > Microcoleus > Microcoleus sp. MON1_C1. Next base: position 34,158 of record NZ_JAUBRO010000025.1, read on the forward strand.
TGCTGCGAAAACTGACAATTTATTTAATGGCTTTAACTTTTTTGGGGACGGCAATCGGCTGCGGTGCACCTCGCACACAAACTTCTCCAAATCCTGCTGGCAATCCAAATATTAACACAGTGCGTCCTGCACCAAATAATAATAACTTGAGTGAAGGTCAATATCCTGTACAGCAAGCTACCTACGACGATGCGGATGGCGAATACAGTTTAATGTTGCTGAATACTCCCGCCGGCAGTCCCCCAGTTTACCGCACTAGGGATTTGCAAATGGCTCGCTTAACAGAAGAAGAAATATCGGCAGGCAAGAAAAGTTATCTAAATGTGGATAACAATCAAGCGGTTTTGCATTTGACAGAAGATTTTAAAATTGAGTACGTTCACAACGTTACCGAAACTGTTCCTAATCCTCAAACCGGTCAGCCACAAACCGTAGTAGTGCGCCAGCAATCTGGCTTCTGGGCACCGTTTGCTGGGGCTATAGCCGGTCAGGCGATCGGCAGTTTGTTATTTAGACCACGATATTATATGCCGCCAGTCTATCAGCCGGGGATTATGACAGGATATGGCGGGTATGGTAATACTTACGGCCAAGCTGTTCAGCAGTATCAAACTCGTTATCGAACTCCGCCTCCGGCTGTGAGAAACCGTCAAGTTTTAAGGACGACCGGCCGTTTGCGATCGCCCACATATAACCAGCCAGTAAGACCCTCAGTACGGCCAAATGGCAATCGATCGACCGGTTCGGGTTACGGTGGCAGCACTTTGAGGCGATCGCGGCAGCCGCGTCAAAATCAATACCAGCGGCAGCCGAGTTTTGGTAGCGGTAGAAATTCTCGTCAACCGAGTCGGAATCGCTCTTTCGGGAGTAGAAGGCGCTGAGTTGAAGATGGCAAAAATCAGCAACTGACATCGGTAAAAGTTGATTTTATATATTCTCCCGATGCCACGCTGCCACAGGTAGGGAGAATGAAAATTTTGGAATAATTGATTTAGTCTTCTCTGTTTCCCCCAGACCTAAAAAATATGTGATTTAATTTCTACATTAGTATGTAGGTGACAATATGTCTTCTTCACAACCCCCGTCAGGGGAAAGAAATCCTCTAGGATTGGATGAATTGATTGCGATCTTGGTTGCCTTCGGCACGATGGGAGCCATCTTATTTTGGGTAACAGGTAAAAATCCCGATCGATTGAATGCCCGAAATTGGCAATTTCCAGCCGTTTTTTCTCAACCTGCTGTTACGCCCGCGACTCCGGGAATATTAACACCCGAATCGCCCAGTTCCGATTTGCGATCGCCCGCTAAAACGCTCCTTCCCTCAGAACCGGATGCCGCACCTGTGGGACCTTTAGGGCCGGTTTTACCGCAAAATCCTCCGGTGGGTGTAATCGTTGTTCCTCCCAAGCCAATTGCGCGATCGACTCCCGCTCCAGCAATTACCAAACCGAAAGCTGATAAACCCAACGCCGATAAACCCAAAGTTGGGCCCGTTAGATTCTCCGATGTTCCAGACAAATATTGGGCGCGTCCGTTCATTGTAGCTTTAGTCGATCGGAAAATTTTTGCTGAGTCCACCGACAGCAAATTTCGTCCCGACGAACCGATGACGCGAGCCGAACTAGCGCGCTTAATTCAGCGAATGTCCGACGACAAACAACCGATCCGAAAACCAATTGATTTTAAAGACGTAAAAGACAAGAGTCCTGCCGGTCCTGCGATCGATCACACCGTCAAAACTGGATATCTTAAAGGATACCCAAACAATGAGTTCCGTCCCGACAAACAGATTCCGCGTGTCGAAGTCATCGCAGCTTTAGCGAGCGGTTTGAGCCTGAAACCATCCACAAAAGCAACCAAAACTTTACAAGTTTATACAGACAGGGCAAAAGTGCCGAAATGGGCAGTTAACAAAGTAGCCTCAGCCACAGAAGCTGGCATTGTTGTCAACCACCCGAAGCGCACACTTTTGCAGCCTAATAAAACAGCAACTCGAGCTGAAGTAGCAGCCATGGTTTACCAAGCTATGGCCAAAAAAGGCCAAGTACCTGCTAAGTCTTCTGAGTATGTTGTGAAGCCTTTAAAGTTGCCCAAATAATATTTTAGGGGCGTTGCTCCTAGCCCGCCCCACAATAACATTTAATCCTTATTGTTTGTAGTCAGGACTGAAGCCTTCACTACGAAGCAGCTAAATTAATCTTGAAACACCATAATACTGCCCGAATAGCAAGCTACCCAAACCTGATTAGTTTCCGGATCGTAAGTAATCCCGATCGGACTTGAATTAACCTTCACTGTTTGCAGCACTTTCATATCGCTCGTCCTAACTTTGCTAACAGTATTCGACAAATAGTTGACCACATAAAGCAGTTTTCCCTGATCGGAAATTGTCATGCTGCGAGGTGCTTTTCCTGTAGAAACTTTGTCTACCACTTTACCCGTTTTTAGGTCAATTTTTGCCACATTTCCTTCACCATTTAAAGTGGCATAAAGATACTTTCCATTGGGATCGATCGTCAAATGACGCGGCGCATTGCCAATATTCTTCAGCCATTCTACCGAAAAGTCGATGAGATTCACTTTCGCAATATCGGAAGAACCCATGATGGCAACATAGGCATTTTTTGAGTCGGTAGTAACCACAATACCCCGAGGATATGCACCCAGTTTCACTCGCTCGATTTCGAGATTTTTATTGATATCAACTACGCTCAAATCCCAACTGCACCAATTGCTAGCGAGCGCGAAGCGATTGTCAGGCGAAACAGCATTGAATTTCGGAACTGCACCTACAGGAATTACCTTTTCTATTGTCAAAGTTTGGGTATTGATGCGGTACAGAAAACTTTGGTCGTGTTTTGCCGCTGGAGAACACCTGTCGGTTCCCGGATTTCTAAAGCCGGAACCGTACATTTTGTAGTTGGAGACGTAGGCATATTTGCCATCGGTTGAAAAAGCAGCTTCTACGGGAGAGCCTTTATAATTGCCTTTGAATTTAGAAAAGCCGAACTTCGACAAGTTTACTGTATCGGGAATAGTCTTGACTAATTTAAAGTTCCTGTCGTAAACTGTGATTGTGTGGCGGTACATCATGTTTTGAGCAAAAAACAAACCCGCTCCCGAATAAACTATTGATTTGGGCGATATGTTACCGTAAATGGTTTTTTTCAAGGTCATTTTTCCTTGAGTATTATCAGAAGGATTTACGAGCTTTGTGGGTGGCAACTCACTTTCTTTATCCTCGGAATTTTCAGTTTTAAAGGGCGGTAAAGAGGGTTCTTGAAATAGAGGTTCTTGGGTCTGAGTGTTAGTTTGATCTTCGTCGAGTTCGTTTGTGTTATCTGTGGCGGTAGGAGATGGGGAAGATAGATCGACATTTGGCGAGATTTTTTCTGCTGCTTCCATGCTGGTATCTTCCGGCTTACCTTTCAGTGCTGACAAGGTTTTAGGGCCGACAATTCCGTCAACTTTCAGGTTGTTCTCTGCTTGAAACTTTTTCACAGCAGCCTGGGTGAGAGAACCGTAAAATCCTGTAGCCTTACCGCGAAAATAGCCTGCGTTTTGTAGAGTTTTCTGGAGTTCGGCTACTTCCGGGCCTGAATCACCTTTTTTGATGGCGAGTGCGGGATTGACTAAATTGAAAATTGTGAGAGCGATCGTAAAGAAAAGTAAAGGAGCCGAGGCTAAATTGCGGTGCATTTTTGAGTGGGTCGATCGAGTTTGACCCGCAGCCGTTTCCCAAGTTTCAGCTAAATGTAGGTAGGCCAGTCCGTCCATAGTTTTTACCGGGTATTTTTGGTGCTATGATACACCAGTTAACTTTGATGAAAGAGAGAATCTTATTATAATCAAACTTAGGGTAAAATCTCCAAGCAGTTTTTAATGGTGTAAGCAAGTAGGAGCGATCGACAATGTGGAGTGGGGAACAAACAACCGCAGAATCAACGACAAAACAATCCCGCCAGACGTTGCTGTGGGACGATAACGGGGGGCTTTGCCAGCGGGCTTGGGTAGAAATCGATTTAGCAGCTTTAACTCACAATGTAAAACAGCTTAAAAAGCTTTTATCTCCCCACACAGAACTGATGGCAGTTGTGAAAGCAGATGCTTACGGACACGGTGCTGTTGCAGTCAGTCAAACAGCATTGCAAGCAGGTGCTAGTTGGCTGGGAGTGGCGACAATTCCTGAAGGAATAGAATTGCGAGAAGCTGGGATAGAAGCGCCGATTTTGCTGTTGGGGGCAACCCATACAGCCCAACAGGTAAAGGCGATCGCCCATTGGCACTTGCAGCCCACTATTTGTACTGCCAAACAAGCCCTAATTTTTTCGGAAGTTCTTGCCGATCTGAACCAATCTTTGCCGGTTCACGCTAAGTTAGATACGGGAATGTCTCGCTTGGGAACGCCCTGGCAAGAAGCTACAGAATTTGTGCAATTAGTCAAGCGGTTGCCCAATTTAAAATTAGCCAGTATTTACTCTCACTTGGCGACAGCAGATAGTCCCGACTCCGCAGTTATGAGAGAGCAGCACCAGCGGTTTCAACAGGCGATCGAGCAAATTAAAATAGCAGGAATTAACCCCCCTCGCCTCCACTTGGCCAACTCTGCTGCAGCCCTCGCTGACCCGGCTTTGCACTACGATTTAGTGCGAGTCGGTTTAGCTACCTACGGTCTTTATCCAGCACCTCACTTGCAGTCGATCGCCAATTTGAAGCCCGCAATGCAGGTAAAAGCTAGGGTAACGCAGGTGAAAACAATTGAAGCAGGAACCGGGGTCAGTTACGGCTATCAATTTATAGCTCAGCGCCAGACACACATTGCCGTAATTGGTATCGGCTATGCAGATGGCATTCCGCGCAATCTTTCTAATAAAATGCAGGTTTTAGTCCGGGGTCAGTTCGTGCGGCAAGTGGGCGCGGTAACGATGGATCAATTAATGCTGGATGTAACTGATATTCCCAATTTAGAAGTCGGCGAAGTGGTGACGCTGTTGGGCAAAGATGGGGAATATCAAATTACTGCCGACGATTGGGCCGCGACTTTAGGAACTATTTCGTGGGAAATTCTCTGCGGTTTTAAACACCGATTGCCCCGCGTAGCAGTACACTATTAGCAGTCGTTCGGCAGGGGTTTAAACCCCTGCCTCATAGCAAAAGTCGGTTTAAACCGACTCAAGATTTTGAACGAGGAAATTATTGATTTTAGTCCTCTTTGAGAGGACTTTAGCTATGAGACAGGGGTTTTCAACCCCTGTCGGACTCTCAAAATAAGCGCTAAGACTGAAACTGCAATTCCAAATTCCAAATTCCAATTCCAAATTGATATGACAGTTATTCAGACGTTTTTACCAATAGCTCAAACCTTCTATACTCAGCTAAATGCAGAAAGAACACAAGCCTTGGAAGTAGCCCAAGAATTCTCGAAAAAATTCGTAGAATTGGGGTTTAAAATTGTACCTCAACTGCTGTGGGCGATCGGCATTTTGTTAATTACGCGATTTGCGATAGGCTTTGCGGGCCGCGTGACTCGCCGAGCACTGAGTCGCACCGAACCCACGCTGCGGAAATTCTTAGTTCAAGCTGCTGAAATTACGATTTTGGTAGTGGGAGTAGTCGCCGCTTTGAGTCAGTTGGGAATTCAAACTACCAGCGTGGTTGCGGTGGTGGGTGCAGCGGGTTTGGCGATCGGTTTGGCGTGGCAAAATACTTTATCGCACTTTGCTGCTGGGGTAATGTTGATTAGTTTGCGCCCCTTTGAAGTCGGAGATGGGATCGAAGCTGGGGATGTTAAGGGAGTGGTGGACAGCATCGGGATTTTTTCAACAACCGTGGTGACAGATGATCGGATAAAAATTATTGTCCCGAACAATCAGTTGTTTAACGGTACATTGAAAAATACAACGGCAATGGGAACGAGGCGAGTAGACTTGAAGATTGATATTGGCGATCGGCCAATTCGTCCAACTGTAGCTGAGTTATTAGAAATTGCCCACTCTCACCCCCTAGTGTTGGAGAATCCGCCCCCGACTTGTTTGGTAGCCGAGATTACTCCAGATACAACTATTTTATCTCTCCGACCTTGGTGCGCGTCGGTGGCCTACGAACAAGTGCGATCGCAAGTTCAACAATACGTCAAAGAGGCAATGGATGCCGACAACAATCAAGAACAATAGATATAAATCTAAAATCTAAAACCCAAAATTGATCCGAGGTATTTCCCATGAGCAAGTGGTATCCGCAGCAAATTTTGCAAGAACCCGGTGTCAGAATGACCGCAACGGAGAAACAAACAATTCTCAGCAAATTTCCGCCTCCCGACGAAAACGGTCAAATATATGCCGATGGGGTTTTTGAAGGCGGCGGCGTGCGCGGAGTTGCATTTTTAGGAGCACTCAGGTGCTGTAGCGATTTGGGCATCCGGTGGCGAAAATTGGCAGGCACTTCAGCAGGTGCAATTACCGCCGCAGTATTGGCAACCGACTTGTCAATTGATGATTTAGAGGAAATTTTAGGTCAGCTCGATTACAGCATATTTTTAACTCAAAAAAATAGTCCTCTAATTTTAAACGGCGACCCCGCCGATGATTTGCAATCCCCAGCTTGGACGCTACTTTTTCTAACAGTTAGCCGTCAAATGGGAGAATATTCGGCGCAGCCTTTCCGGCAGTGGCTGGAAGCAATGCTCGGTCGAGGTAACTTGCAAACTTTTGCCGATGTCAAAAAAATCGTAAAAGACCGGGAATTAAAAGTAGTAATATCTAACCTCACTCGCGGTGAAATGTTGGTGCTTCCCGACGACTTACATCGGCGCGAATCGACAGATTCCGATGCTTTGTACGAGCAGTTGCACCTCCCAAGCGCTGAACATTTTAGCGTGGCTGAAGCCGTTCGGTTGTCGATGAGTATTCCCCTATTTTTTGAACCAGGAAAACTCGGCGATGACTTAATTGTAGATGGCGGAATTTTGAGCAATTTCCCCCTGTGGATTTATGACAAACAATCCGTCGGTGCGACTCCTGCGTCGCCGCGCTGGTTTACCTTTGGGTTTCGATTAGTCGATACCGGAATTGAGACTAAAGCTAAGATTGATACTCCCCTGTCGATGCTGGCGGCGATGTTCAGAACGATGATGAAAGCAAGAGACCGCTATCACCAGCGAGAAATGGATAAAGGCAGGGTGATTAATATTGATGTGACTGAAGCTGGGGTGACGACGACGGACTTTAATCTCGATGGCGATCGCAAGGCTAACCTGTACCGCTTGGGATATATGTATACTAAGAGGTTCTTTTTGAGTTCCAATTTTAGTTGGGACAAGCACTTGAAGGCTAGGGGCTTTGGGGCAGAGGCTGGCGGTTGATGTCGCGAAAAGTATACAGAGTAAGGGATTGAGGAATTTTTCAATTAGGGGTTGGCAAAAAGAAGATGTGTGTGCTATAGTTAGTTACTGTCATCTTGGAGAGGTGGCTGAGTGGTCGAAAGCGGCAGATTGCTAATCTGTTAAGGGTGTTAACATCCTTCGAGGGTTCAAATCCCTCCCTCTCCGTTCTAGAGCTTCTAGGAAAAAATTCCTTTTAATCAAATTTTTGGACGGGCTAGAAGCCCATCCCACAAGAAAATTTTGTGGGATGGGCTTCTAGCCCGTCCAAATTATTTTTGCAGTTCAAGTCTAGTCTAGCCGCAATAATCAACTACTAAATCTAATTAAGCACTTTCATCGCTTCGACAACTTGCCGCGATATAAATGGCAAAATCTCTTCATTCTTGCTATTCTCTTTGCCCTCGGTAAATACAACCAACAAATACGGTCGCAAACCCGCTATTTCAATATAAGCCGCATCGTGACGAACTTGACTTGTCAGTCCGGCTTTTGACCACAATTTTGCTGATTCTGGCAATCCCCCGCCTAAAAAACCTGTTACTTGATTTTCGGGATCTGCCTCTAATTCTGCTGGGTCTAAACTGCGTTTCATTAAACCCATCATTTCTTGCGATGCTTGGGCAGAAACAGCTACGCCGCCGATTATGCTGTGCAGCAAACGCGCCGCTGCATTTGTGGTCAGCATATTTCTATTTTCCATTAATTCTCCCAGAAATGCTCGCTCGCGACCGTAGGGGCCGTCACACCAGGTTTTTTGATTGGCGTTAATATTTTGTAATTCCGGCCAATCCAATGATTGAAAGTAACGGTTGACGATGTTTCGCTGCTGTTTCCAAGTTTCAAAGGGCGCGGGTGATAATTCTGGGCCGCTGGTGGTGCCGGTGAGGGCATCTACTACTAAACTGGTGGCGTCGTTGCTGGAATCAACTATCATATCTCGGACGGCGCGTTCTAATTCTGGCGATGTTTTAATCATGCCTTTTTGCGCCCATTCCCAGATGGCAACGAGGTAGAATAATTTAACGATGCTGGCGGGATAAATTCGTTCGGAAGCTCTAGCGCTAAAACCTCGGGGTTGATATTTCCAAAATTCTTCTGGACTCAGGGCGCCGCCTGTATTGACTCGCACCGGCGGATCGTAGACTATCCAGGTAATGGCTGTACGATCGCCACTTAATCCTGTAAATTCTGACAATGCGGAGTCTATAATGCTACTGCCGAGGGTTTCTAATTGTTCGTCTTGGTGAAAAAATGTCATGGTTAATGGCTGACGCTTAACGGTTAACGGCTAGCAGCTAATGGCAATCTATCGTTAAATGCGAACAATTAACAGCAAACAATGAGCAATTAGCAATGGCCAATTATCAATTATCTGATGTTGTGGAGTACCGAGCCCGATCGCACATAAATATTTACGATTCCCCAAAGTGCGATCGATTGGCCACTCAAGCAGCGCTGGGGCGACATTTGCGAGTAGTTGACCCCCCCCAGCTTATGAAGGGGGGGAGAAATGGCATAGACTCGGTTGGTGAGGGGGATACAACGGCTGTGATGGTGCGACTGTGCGAAGATGATTATCCGGGATGGCTGGATATTCGAGATGTTGAGTTGCTCGACCCGACAGAAACAGTGTATCATCCTCTGGTGCTTTCTGAGGCAGAAATCAAGGAAAAATTACCAAGAGTAATTACTTTCGCTCGTGAGGCTATGAACCAATCCAATTATTATCTTTGGGGCGGTACAGTGGGCCCTAATTATGATTGTTCGGGCTTGATGCAAGCGGCTTTTGTGGCTGCCGGCATCTGGTTGCCGAGGGATGCTTATCAGCAGGAAGCTTTTACTAAACCTGTTAGTATCAGTGCTTTAGAACCGGGGGATTTAGTATTTTTTGGTACGCCAGAAAAAGCAACTCATGTAGGATTGTATCTCGGAGATAATCGCTACATTCACAGTTCTGGAAAAGCACAAGGTCGCAACGGTATCGGTATCGATGTTTTGTCGGACGATGGCGATCTAGTCAGTCAAGCTTATTACCAGCAATTGCGGGGATATGGTAAAGTTGTGGCAAGTTATCAACCTAATTAGTTGTTGACGGTTGACTGTTGACTGTTGACTGTTAACTAATGACTAATGACTAATGACCAATGACTAATGATTACTGATGTTATCTAACAAAGAAATGGACGCTGCATTATTTTTGGAAAAATTGGCTGCACAGCAGGCTGGCGCTGAGGTTGTTCTCGACGTTTCAGTGGTGGTGCCGGTGTATAATGAGGTGGAAAGTTTGCCTCATTTGATTGAGGCGATCGCCTCTTCTATCCAACCATCTGGACTCAGCTATCAAATTATTTGTGTAGATGACGGTTCTAAGGACGGTTCTGCTGAACTTCTCCAGCAGTTAGCCAGCACTCGCGATGACCTTTGTGCTGTAATTTTGCGCCGCAATTACGGGCAAACTGCTGCCATGTCCGCAGGTTTCGATCGCGCTCGCGGCCGTGCTATTGTTACCCTTGACGGCGATTTGCAAAATGACCCGGCTGATATTCCGCTATTGTTGTCAAAGTTAAATGAAGGCTACGATTTAGTTAGCGGCTGGCGGAAAAATAGGCAAGACAATACTATTAGCCGGTTGATTCCTTCTAAAATTGCTAACTGGTTAATTGGTCGCGTTACAGGCGTAACTTTGCACGACTACGGCTGTTCTTTGAAAGCTTATAAATCCGAGTTGGTAGCAGACTTGAATCTCTACGGGGAATTGCACCGATTTTTGCCTGCTTTGGCGTTTATTGAAGGGGCGAGAATTGCAGAACTGCCTGTGCGACACCACGCCCGCCGTTTCGGTCAAAGTAAGTACGGAATTTGGCGGACTTTTCGCGTGTTGATGGATTTGTTAACTATTTCTTTTATGAAAAAGTTCCTGACTCGACCGATGCACGTTTTTGGACTTTTGGGACTGAGTTCTATGACGTTAGGAACGGTTTTAGGAATTTATTTGACTTTTCTAAAATTGGCTTTTGGTCAAAGTATTGGCAATCGTCCTTTGCTGATTTTGGCTGTGGTTTTGCTGTTAACTGGCGTGCAGTTATTTTGTTTTGGTTTGCTGGCGGAAGTGATGATGCGGACTTATCACGAGTCGCAGGGAAAACCAATTTATCGGGTGCGCGAGGTGTTTGGTTCTAAATAAGGGGTTGATTCCAATTAGACTAGGTGATAAAAAAAGGAAAAGTTGTGAGTTTTAAGTTAAATCATTTAAAACTCAAAACTCAAAACTACTTCCTAATCTTCAATTCTCTTATCTAAAATCTCAAATCTCAAATCTAAAATTGAGTGACTTTTTGAGCTTGTCGGAGAGATTGAATAGTTGCGATCGCGTGTTCGGCGACTGCATCTATTTCTGCTTCGGTATTGAACCGGCCAATACCAAACCGAATTGAAGCGTAAGCTAATTTGTCCGATCGCCCGATCGCTGCTAAAACATGAGATGGCGATATTTTTGCGGAAGTGCAAGCAGATCCCGAAGAAACTGCCGCCGCCGGTTGCAAACCCAACATCAACGCTTGACCGTCAACCCCCCCTACACTAATATTGAGATTCCCCGGCAATCTCTTAGTAGCGTGACCGTTGAGAAAAACATCGCCCAATTCACTCAAGTTTTCCCACAAACGCTGCCGCAAATTAACCACTCGTTCTGTTTCCGACGGCATTTCTGCAATTGCCAATTCTACTGCTTTGGCAAACCCAACTATTTGCGGTGGGTAGAGAGTACCCGATCGCATTCCCCGTTCGTGGCCTCCTCCGTGCATCTGCGGCGCTAGCTGCACTCTTGGTTTGTTGCGGCGCACGTAGAGAGCACCGATCCCTTTTGGCCCGTAGATTTTGTGGGCTGTCAAGGACATTAGATCGATATTCATCTCCTCTACGTCGAGGGGAATTTTGCCTATCGCCTGTGCCGCATCTGTGTGAAAAAGAATGTCATTTCCGCGACAAATTGCAGCAATTTCTGCGATCGGCTGGATGACGCCAATTTCGTTGTTAGCCGTCATCACTGAAACTAAAATTGTCTCGGCGCGAATCGCTTTGATCAAATCGCCTATATCAATCAGCCCGTCGCTTTTTACCGGTAAAACAGTAATGTCAAACCCCAATTTTTGCAAATAGGTACAGGGGTCGAGAATTGCATTGTGTTCGGTTTTTACTGTGATAATGTGCTTTCCTTTACTGAAATAAGCTTCAGCGATGCCTTTAATCGCTAAGTTATTTGCTTCGCTGGCGCCGCTGGTAAAAACAATTTCTTCTGGGGAGGCGTTGATCGCTTCGGCTATGATTTGTCGTGACTGTTTTACCGCTGCTTCTGCTTCCCAGCCGTAGACGTGGTTTATGCTGGCTGCGTTGCCGAACTGTTCGGTGAAATACGGCATCATCGCATCAAGTACCCGTGGATCTACGGGGGTTGTGGCGTGATTGTCGAGGTATATAGGACGTGCGGACATAGTGCAGGGTTGGGTGAAAAAAGTGTTAGGTTTATTGTAGACGAGCCCTTTGTTCTACAACAAAACTTTATAATTAACATATATTTGTAAAGATTTATGCGAGCTGACATTCAGGGATTAGAAATTACTCTCGGTGAGCTCAAGCACCTCACCGGCGCAGGGCCCGATCGCGTATACCGGCCGCCGACAGCGACTAAGTTTGCCCGCGAAGCTTTGAAAACAGTCGGTTTAATTGTTTTGGTTCTCATCAGTTGTTGGCTGCTGGTTGCGATATTTCCTAGAGCTTATTTGTTGTGGTTCGCCCTTCACTTCGCTGCGATAGTTGGTTTAATCTTTGAGGATGCCTGGAAAATTCGGTGCAGCCAGCAAAACCAACATTTAATCAATCTTTTTGATGATGTGGAGCGCTATAATGGTATAATCAAAGCGATGGAAATTAATGACAAGATAGAAGATGCTGGCAATGCGAAAGTCAAAATCGGCGATCGCGCAAAAGTAATTCAAGCTTTGCAGCTAATCAGAGACGATTTAGTTCGAGCTTTGAAAACTGAAAGAATTCTTAGGGAAAACAAAAAATTTGTCGCTACTAACTCCGAATTGTTTACCAATAACTTAAAAAATTTGAATGCCCTGCAAATTAGCGATCGAGCCAGCGAACAAGGACGATTGCTCAACGAAGCTTTGCAGGTAGCCGTCGGAGTTCAAGCAGAAATGAAAAAGTTGCAAGAGCGAAACGATGCTAGTTTTAAAAATGGCAAAACTTAGTAGCGTACACGGCTGCGTGCGCCTCTTACCCAGGAGCAATATGCAGCTTGCTGAACCGATCTAACTCAAACACATTTTCCCAATTATAAGTTATGAGAATTGTGAAAAAATATCATAACTATTGTAAATTTTTTCCTGTTACGTAACAGGTAAGGATATCTTGGAAAGGTGACGTTAACAACCAGGTCAGTATGTCTTCTGTTAAACCCAAGATTATAGTTCTCGACGACGATCCGACTGGTTCTCAAACCGTGCACAGTTGCTTGCTGCTGACACGTTGGGACGAAGACACCCTGCGTTTGGGGCTGCGGGACAAGTGCCCGATTTTCTTCATACTGACAAATACTCGATCGCTAACTCCCGAAAAAGCAGCCTCCGTCACCCGCGAAGTGTGCCAAAATCTAAAAAGGGCGATCGCCGCCGAAAAAATCGAAGACTTCCTAATAGTTAGCCGTTCCGATTCTACCCTGCGCGGCCACTATCCCATCGAAACCGACGCGATCGCGGAAGAACTTGGCCCCTTCGACGCCCATTTTCTAATTCCCGCCTTTTTTGAAGGAGGGAGAATGACCCGCCACAGCGTGCACTACCTAATAGTTAACAGCGTCCCGACACCAGTACATCAAACCGAATTTGCCAAAGATTCAGTCTTCGGCTACAGTCACAGTTACCTGCCAGACTATGTAGAAGAAAAAACCAAAGGTCGCATCCCCGCTGATGCAGTCGATCGCATTTTACTCGGAGACATTCGCTACGGAAGTTTAGATCGACTGATGGACATGACAGACAACCAATGTGCGGTTGTTGACGGCCAAAGCCAAGGCGATTTAGACACATTTGCCAAACACATTCTCCATGCAGTCAGTCAAGGCAAAAAGTTTTTATTCCGCAGTGCAGCGAGTATTTTAACATCCTTAGCTGACCTCGGCCCGCAGCCAGTAGCAGCCGAGGAAATGGCAAAATACGTGAGGGATGGCAAACCCGGTGCAGTAATAGTTGGTTCCCACGTTAAGAAAACTACTGAACAATTGGAACGCTTGTTAAAAGAACCCAATATAGTTAGCATTGAAATAGATGTATCTCAGTTGGTAGAAGATTCACCAGAGTATCGCACCCAAATGCTCGATGAAATTCTCGAAAAAGTCCGCACTGCTCATGCAGATGGCAAAACGCCTGTAATTTATACCAGCCGCAAGGAACTCGAATTTGAAAATACCGAAGTCCGGTTAAAATTTGGAGAGGCGGTTTCTGCTTTATTGATGGATATCGTGCGGGGACTGCCTGCAGATATCGGGTTTTTAATTAGCAAGGGCGGCATTACTTCTAATGATGTTTTGAGTACAGGTTTATCGCTGAAAAGTGTCAGGCAAATCGGTCAAATTATTGCCGGTTGTTCGGTGGTGAAAACCGATGCAGCTCATCCTCTGTTTCCCAATTTGCCAGTTGTTTTGTTTCCGGGAAATGTGGGGGATAGCCATGCTTTGGCTACGGTTTACAAGCGGCTGAGCAAGTAGTATAGCTCGACCAATCGCAGATTAACCCAGATGAATTTAGCTTCGAGTCAGGGAGGAGAATGTTCATCTGCGGTTGGTCGATGGGTTTCAATGCTCGATCGAACTTTAGGGCAACTGCCACTGCACGGTCACTTCAAAAAAAATCTTTAGTTTACTTTTCCCTTGCCTAATCGACCCAAGTATGATAGGATAGAGAGTCTGTCCGTAACTAAAGCCGATCGGCCAAGTTGAAAATCGCCTCATCGTTAGGCAGTATCAAAAAAATTAGATTTCTCAAAAATAGTACCTCAGAACTCTACATATAGGGCCAACAGCACCAGAGCTACTGCTATCAGTAGCGTTTCCAGCTTGTATGAGCCTAAATTTTAAAATTAAGTAGAAATTTTCAGATAGTAATTTTCAGCTCAAAGGATTAGCATATAAGGGTGACAGAACATTATCATCCCCTAAACTCATTAAAAGATGGCCATTGGTTCAAGCTGATCTGTGGGGCGAGCTTTCAACACCTGCCTGCTGTACGGAATCTCACCTTGGCTTACACCTTAGCAGGCGCTGACTGTATCGATGTCGCGGCAGATCCCGCCGCCGTCGCCGCAGCGAAAGAAGCCCTACAAGTGGCCAGCGAATTACAGGCAAGAACTCAAAACCGCAGGTTTGGCGGCAAAGGGTTGCCGTTGCTGATGGTGAGTTTAAATGATGGGGAAGACCCGCATTTTCGCAAAGCCGAATTCAACCCAGCCGATTGTCCGGCGGACTGCTGGCGGCCTTGCGAAAAAATATGTCCAGCCGAAGCAATAGTTTTTCAGAGTGCTGGCAGTGGTTTTTCCGGGGTGATAGACCAGCAATGCTATGGCTGCGGTCGCTGTCTGCCGATTTGTCCGAGCCAACTGATTTACACTCGTTCTTACGTGTCTGCTCCCGCCGCGATCGCACCTTTAATCTTGCAATCCGGTGCCGACGCCCTAGAAATCCACACGCAAGTAGGCAGAGAGGCAGATTTTGCGCGACTTTGGTCGAGTATAGCTCCCTGGGTCGGTCAACTCAAGGTAATAGCAATTAGTTGCCCCGATGGAGACGGTTTGATTGATTATTTGCGGACACTCTATCAAATAATTTCCCCCCTTCCTTGTCCCCTAATTTGGCAAACCGACGGTAGGCCAATGAGCGGAGATATCGGAACAGGAACTACCAGAGCCGCGGTCAAACTCGGTCAAAAAGTTTTGGCGGCCCAGTTGCCGGGATACGTGCAACTTGCAGGCGGCACTAATGCTCACACTGTCAGCAAGCTGAGAGCCGACGGACTGATGAAGGATGGCGGGAAAAATTTGTCAGTTCCCCCTGTCCCATACATTGCAGGTGTAGCTTACGGCAGCTATGCCAGGGTTTTGCTATCGCCAATTTTAGAACAATTAGAAACAATGCAGACCGATCGAGCCTATGCCGTTCCGGTGGCAGTGGCGGGGCCAGGAGCCGGAGTTCAAACATCTCGGCTACCTCAGCTCGAAGCCGTCCCAGAACTTCTCTCGGAGGCCGTGAGTTTAGCTTGTTCTCTAGTTTCCCAGCTCAAAGAAATTTAGTCATTGGGAATTGGGAATTGGGAATTGGGAATTGGGCATTGGTACTAATGACTAATGGCTAATGACTAATTACTAATGACCACTGACTAAAAAGTTGAAAACGTCACCGAACACATCGAGGCGAATGCAGATTACAGACGACCTCAACAGATTATTAGACATTGTGCCAGATGAGATCCGGCAGCCCTTAGAGCAGCACCCGCAGCGCAACAATCTCATTGAGATTGTCATGGATTTGGGCCGGCAACCAGAAGCTCGTTTTCCATCCTTGGCCGAACCTCTTTCCCAAACGCCGGTTTCCAAGGCACACCTCAACTATTGCATCGAACGAGTCGGCCACTTCGGTGGCGACAACCGAGCCGGTATCGAGCAAACCCTGCACCGAATTAGCGCCATACGCAACCGCAGCGGCGAGATTATCGGCTTGACTTTGAGGGTGGGCCGCGCTGTGTTCGGGACGATCGGCATTATCCGCGATTTAGTGGAAACCGGTCAGTCAATTTTGATGCTCGGCCGCCCCGGAGTCGGCAAAACCACGGCCCTGCGGGAAATTGCCCGCGTGCTCGCCGATGACTTGGAAAAACGGGTGGTAATCATCGACACCTCCAACGAAATTGCCGGAGATGGAGATATTCCCCACCCAGCGATCGGCAGAGCTCGCAGAATGCAAGTTTCCCGTCCCGAACTCCAGCACCAAGTCATGATCGAAGCAGTGGAAAACCATATGCCGCAAGTGATCGTGATTGACGAAATCGGCACGGAACTCGAAGCTTTGGCGGCTCGGACGATCGCCGAAAGGGGCGTGCAGTTGGTCGGTACCGCCCACGGGAACCGGATCGAAAACTTGATGAAAAACCCGACTCTGGCAGATTTAATTGGGGGCATCCAAGCGGTGACGCTGGGAGATGACGAAGCAAGACGGCGCGGTTCTCAAAAGACGGTTTTGGAGCGCAAAGCACCGCCAACTTTTGAAATTGCCATCGAAATGCTCGAACGCGAGCGCTGGGTAATACACGAGCGAGTTGCAGAGGCGATCGACACTTTGCTGCGGGGACGCGAACCGCACCAGCAAATCAGAAGCGTCAGCGAGAGTGGAGAAGTAATTATCGAGCGCGACTCGCCCGCTCCCCCCGCCCGGTTTCCGGGGATCGCAGCTTCCAGCGGCCCGGCTGCGGTATCGGCAATGCGGCCCGTCACACCGATCTCAGGGTGGCGGAGTGCTGGCAAAATGGTGCCGATGCCCGCTCCCAGCGAGAACTTCGCTGCTAAGAGCGCGCCGGTTTCTGAGACTCGGTATTTCGAGCAACTGCTGGAAGAATCCCTGTCCGTCGAACCAGTACCCAACCCCGGGCGCTATTCCCATAATGTCGGCCCTAACGGCGAAGATTTGCCCCTCCACGTTTATCCTTACGGCATAGCTCGCCACCAGCTCGAACAGGTGATTTCGACGCTGAACCTGCCGGTACTGCTGACGAAGGATATTGAGAGCGCTGACGTGGTTTTGGCTTTGCGATCGAACGTTCGGAACCAGTCGAAATTGAGGCACTTGGCCAAAACTCGCCAAGTTCCCCTGCACACAATTAAGGCCGGCACTATTCCCCACGTAGCGAGAGCTTTGCGGCGCCTGTTAGACATGGATGACCCGGGTACCCCGGAAGTGGCAGACCTCGCCTTATTCGCCCGCAGCGGTTCTTCTGACGAGCTCGAAGCTTTGGAAGAAACGCGCTTAGCAGTCGAGCAAATTGTCATTCCGAAGGGACAGCCGGTGGAACTCCTGCCTCGTTCTCCCAACGTCCGCAAAATGCAGCACGAACTTGTGGAACACTATCACCTGAAATCCCACAGTTTTGGGGAAGAACCCAATCGCCGCTTGCGGATATATCCAGCTTAAAGTTGGAGGTTGAGGGCTTTGAAGGCAGAAGGTAGAAGGCAGAAGGGAGAATTTTTTCCTGGCTTGTGTCTTTTACCTTTTGCCTTTTTCCTTTAAGTAGCTGGCAACTTTCTGATATGATGTTTTGTGACACTGTTCTTGTTAATGCGATCGGCTAAATTCCCGATTTCTAATTCCAAATTCGCCAATTTCCAATTACCACTTCTTCGACTACACGAGCTTACAAGTTACCCAATTCTCAATACTTCAGCTACGCGCTTCCCTTCGGCTCCCTTCGGCTTTGCGAAATGACGAGCCGCGGGCGATCTGCTATCCTCAGCACAAACTCAGCACCAGCTCAGTAAAAGTTGCCATTTCCCAAATTATTAAATGAATCTACCTGAGTTGACATGAATGATTCCATAATTCAGCTATTTATTAACTTAATTACTACTGAAATTGGTGTGCGAATTAGGTTCCAAGAGCGAGATGGTTTGTGTCATAAAATTATGACTAGAATGAGAGAAAAAAACATCGCAGAACCAGAAAAATATTATAAACTTTTAACCGCCAAAACTTTTGAAAGTAAATATGAATGGGCAGAATTAATAGTGCTCTTAACAATAAGTGAAAGTTATTTTATGCGAGATCAAGGACAATTTGATCTGTTGAAAAAAGTAATTTTTCCTGAATTGATAGAGCAGAAAAGAAACTTGCACAAGACCTTCGGAATGCAGCCGACACTGCGAATCTGGAGTGCGGGCTGCTCCACCGGTGAAGAACCTTATTCTTTAGCTATTGTTTTAAAACAGTTGATTCCCGATTGGGAACAATGGAAAATATTAATTTTAGGTACAGATATCAATGAAAAAGTAATTAAAAAAGCGCCCCAGGGAGTTTACAGTCATTGGTCGTTTCGCCTGGTTGAATCGCAGATACAAAAGCAGTATTTTCATCAGAGGCAAAATGATTGGCAAATTAATCAAGAATTGCGCCAAAGTGTAACCTTTAGCTGTGTAAATTTAATCACAGATGAGTTTCCTAATATTTACCACAATATTTATAACATAGACTTAATTTTGTGTAGAAACGTTTTTGTGTATTTTGAACATAAGTATATTTCACTGGTACTGAAAAAATTTTCCAATACCCTGAGACCTGGAGGATATTTAATGACCGGTCACGCTGAAGTTTACGGTCAAATTATGAACGAGTTTCAACCCAAGATTTTTCCGGAGTCGGTGGTTTATCAGCGTCGGGATGCAGTAGCGGAGGAAGGCTGTCAAATAGAGTCTAGGGTTGCGACGGTAGGGGAAGCCAACTCGGCATTTTGGGAATTCCCCAAACCAGATACTGTGGGGGATGATAGTGGGGAGTTGCTAACAGGAAAAACGAGGCTACCTAGTGTTACTAACAGCAATTTTCCAGAGATGCCGCCCGTATTAACAATAAGTAATCCGCTGTGGAAGATACTGCGCTCTCGCTATCGGGAGGACGGATTGGGGAACAATGCCGTGTCAGTTACACAAAAAATAATAGCAGAAAATACTCAAAATAAAACGCCTCAAATGCTAATTTTAGAGGCTAAACAATTATTTAAAAATCAAGATTATGCTGAGGCAATTCACAAGGCACAAGAGTCAATAGACTTGCAGGGGCATAATTTTGATGCTTATTTTTTAATCGCTCAAGTTCAGGCAAATGCCGGCAATTATTCTCAGGCAATAGAATACTGTAATCGAGCTAGAAAAGTAGATCCTGGTTCAGTATTTACTGATTATTTACAAGCTCACATTGCTGAAGAACAGGGGCAATTGGAAACAGCAAAAGTTTTATTAAAAAGGACTATTTATATGTGTCCATCTTTTGTTTCAGCTTATATAGAACTAGGGAATATATACAATAAAGAAGGTCAAGTAAAAAGAGCGATTAAAATGTACAATTCATCTTGTGAAATCCTGAAAGCACTACCGCAACACACTCCCATAGATTCACAGGGCAAAATGACAGCTAATCAAGTGCTGGTGGATGTTAAAAAAAAGTTGTTAAGATTATACAGTAAAGAAACTGTACACTAAAATATGGACACTAAACCGTATCTTATCTTTGAACAGAACGGTTTTCTCTGCGGTATAGAAGCCTGTTATGTTCGGGAAATTTTCTTTCTGCCGGAGTTGACAGCAATTGCAGAAGCACCTGAAGATATTGTTGGGGCGATCGACCTTCGGGGCGAAATTCTGCCCGTGATGGATCTGAATCTGCGCTTTGGATACGCTTGGCAGGAGTATGCTGTGACAGATAGTACGATCGTCATCGAGTGGCAAGAATTGAAAGTCGGCATAATTGTCAATCAAGTTCGCGAAGTTAAGGAACTCTCAGAAGATGCCATCACTTCGCAGTTATCTTACGGGCGAGACAATTCAGAAGCCTCTCATCATTTTGTAGCTGGATTTGCCCGCTGCGAAGCCGATATTATCATGCTGCTAAATCTCGATCACTTAATTCGATATTCTCCCGAAAAGTCAGAGAAAAGCTGGCCTGTTTCTCCAAGCAATGCAGGTAATCAACAAACAGCAGGTGAGTCGGATACGGAAAGTTTACAGTGGCCAATAAATGCAAACTTGTTAGGCAAAAATCCTCAAATTTTGAGCAATCGTCACGTTTTTCGCCCGCAGGCTACCCCGGAAGAAAAAGCAATTTTTCAATCGCGGACTAATAATTTGAGGCGGCGAGGCGAGGGGGAAAATGATGCTGCAATTAATATGTCCCTGGCGGTGTTTGTTTTGAATGGTGAATACTTTGGTATTCCTTTGGATGTAGTGCGCGAATTTACTGATATTAACCAAGTAACTCCGGTTCCTTGCACTCCCGATCGCATAGTGGGGAATATGAATTTACGGGGAGAAATTTTGACGCTAATTGATATTCGCAGTGTTTTAAATATGTCTTTAAATATGTCGGAGGCGGCAAATTATCTGTCTAAGGCGATCGTTGTTGAAGTGGCGGATTTGGTCGCTGGTATAGTTGTTGACGAAATATTAGATATTATATATTTAAATGTGTCGGAAATGGCGGCTGTTCCGGCAGCACTGCATTCTGCTAACCGCGAATATCTACGGGGGACAGCTATTTACGGAGAAAAAATGATGGCTATTCTGAACTTGCAAAAACTGCTCACAAAAGGAGGAGTAGTTGTTGATGAAGAGGTTTGAATCAAGAACAAGACTTACGCAAACCATATGTTTCATGAGTCAAGTGAACCATCGGGCTTGATACTTCATTTCCTTCGCAATCCCGATCCAACGCAGAGATCGGGACTGGTAACGAGCGGGACTCAGCCTGAGAGGATTATCTTGAAATGCGTCCAGGACTAAAGAAGTTAGTTATACCAAATCTGCTTTTCAAGCGCTATTTGACAAAGGAACCTAATTCGTGTAGGCACTTGCTTAAATCAAGGAGAAAAATATGTTTGCTAAAATAAACCACTTAAACATTAGAAACAAGATGCTGTTCGGATATCTAGCACCAGCCGCTATATACTTAGGGTTTCCCGTATTAGTTATTGCTACTACAAATCAGGTGTTTAAAAATATACAAGAAACGGAAAGGGTACAGCAGGTAGTCGAGGAAATAAGTAATATATCGCTAGGTGGGGAGCAAATGGTACGGGGGCTGCGCGGGTATTTAATTAATAATAAAAATCAGCAGTTTTTAAAGGATTTTCAAGCAGGTGCAGAGTTGGCTCGTCAGTCGGCGAATAATATAGAGAATACAGTTAAAGATCCAGAACAGAGAACCCG
The DNA here is from genome assembly GCF_036701945.1 of Microcoleus sp. MON1_C1. NCBI lineage: Bacteria > Bacillati > Cyanobacteriota > Cyanophyceae > Oscillatoriales > Microcoleaceae > Microcoleus > Microcoleus sp. MON1_C1. Next base: position 55,555 of record NZ_JAUBRO010000025.1, read on the forward strand.
TTTGCAAAGGATGCGAGAGCTACTCAATCAATATTATGATGCTTGTAATGAAGACATTGTTCGCTTACTGCAGCAAAATCAGACAGCGAAAGCTATGGCTGTATTTAATACAGGGAAGTACACAAATTTTCTGAATGATTTTTTAAAAGTGAACGGGGAATTTCGGGAAACAGAATTAAGTATCTTTAAGCAAAAAACGAAAATGACGAAGGAAGCTTTAACCTTTTTGGTATCGACGCTGCTGGTTGGTTCGGTGCTGTTAGTGGTGTTTGGTGCGGGCATAGCTTGGCTGATTTCGTCAGGAATTGCCCAAACTATCGATCGGGCAATTAGCTCGATCGCCTCTTCTTCCACTGAGATTGCAGCCACCGTGGAACAACAGGAACGTATGGCAAGTCAGCAAGCAGCTTCAGTAAATCAAACTACTACTACAATGGACGAATTGGGAGCCTCTTCCAGGGCGACATCACAGCAGATCGAAACCGCCGTGGCTCAAGCAATGCAAGCCTTGAATTTAGCTGGAGGTGGCACAAAAGCTGTAGAACAAACTTTAGAAGCAATGGCAATTTTGAAAACTAAAGTTCAGGATATCCAAGGACAAATTATAGAGTTGAGCGAGCAAACAGATCACATTGGTAATATCTCAACTGTAGTTAGCGATTTGGCGAATCAGACTAATATGTTAGCACTCAATGCTGCTGTTGAAGCAGTCCGGGCCGGAGAACACGGCAAGGGGTTTGGTGTGGTGGCGTCAGAAATTCGCAAACTTGCAGATCGCAGTAAAAAATCAGGAGCACAAATTAATCTATTAGTTGCGGATATTCAAAGGGCAATTAACTCAACGGTAATGGCGACAGACGAAGGGACTAAAACTGTGGAATCGGGCGTGAATATTGCCTCAGAAACGGCAGCAGCATTTGCAGGAGTTGCCAATGCCATTAACAATGTGGTTTTGAGTTCTCAGCAAATTTCGCTGAATGCCCAACAGCAATCGATCGCGATCGAACAGGTAGTGCAAGCTATGAACTCCCTCAATCAAGCCGCAGCCCAAACCGCTTGCGGTATCAGTCAAACTAAAGTCGGCACTCAAAAATTGAATGAAGCTGCCTTAGATTTGAAAGCAGTTTTGTAGGAGAGCGATGAATTATGAGTAGTTCCCCAAAAAGGCCAAATATATCCTTAAAAATTAAAGCAATTACTTTGGCGATTTGTCGCGGTACAATTCCAGCGATATTAACGGGAGTAATAAATTTTATATTAGCAAATCATAACCTAATCTCCTATCGTTTTCGGTTGCATCGGAATGATACCGACGACACGGCTTGACCTAAGTCCCTACCCCGATCAATTGTAGGGGCACGGCACTGCGGCGTCCTGACTGTGGGTAATATTAATTCCGATGTTACCTGAGTTGATATCCAATCTGCACTGTAGTTAGTTATGATTTGTGAGTTATTATTTGGGAGTTGTTTTTTTTTATTTACTACCCATTCTCCATTCCCTATACTTCTGCTACGCACGCTTACCAGTTCCCTATTGTCTATACTTAGACTATGGGAGCGTACAAGTTACCAGTAACCAATTCCCAGTAACCAATGATTAACCCTTTTTTCCAAAAAATGCAGCCTCGACCAGAGCCGGGGAGTACGGTAAAGGTTTTGGGGTGGTAGCAAGCAAAATTCGTAAGTTAGCAGATGAAAGCCAACAAGCAGCCCAAAAGATTAATGGTATTATTCCAGAAATTAAGGGCGCGATCGACTCGACGGTGAAAGCAAGTGAAGATAGTCGCAAAACGGTTGCAGCAGGGGTGAAAATAGCACAAGATACGGCAGCAGCTTTTATGGGTGTGAGGGAACCTTGCAATCTTGTGTTTGCTAGCAACCAGCAAATTTCTTTTAATGTTAAGCTAAGCAGCAGACCCTCGCGATTCAGCAAGTAGGTGATGCGATGATTTCTCTGAAGGAATGTGCGTCTCAAACTGTCAGCGGCATTACTCAAGTTACAATCGGTACTCAACAACTCACAGAAGCTGCATTTAATCTTAAAGAAGTAGTGTAGTCATTAGTCATTAGTCATTAGCAATCGACTGAGTATGCAACATAATTATCATTACCAATTACCAGTGATTTCTGCTCAATTACCTATTAGTCAAAAACATATATGATGATTGAAGATCAAGAACTGCGAGATGTATTTAAAGTCGCTAGTCAAGAACACTTACAGAAATTAGACGACGGATTGCTGTACTTAGAACAACATCCGGCCGACTTAGCTAAGTTAGAACACTTATTGCGGGAAACCCATTCTCTTAAAGGTGATGCGGGGATGCTGGGAGTAAAAAATGTAGCATCTTTAGCTCATCAAATGGAGCATCTTTTGGAAGCGATCCAGCGGGGAGAAACTCAACTGAATTCGGATATTAGCGATCGACTTTTGCAAGGTTTAGACGCCATGCGGAAACTCGTTAACGAAGCCGTTACGGGCGAAGATTCCGGCGTTAATACATTTTACATCCTCGCTAGCATGATGGGTGCTTCTAGTCAGCCACAGCGACAGGCTGCAGCCTCAATAGTAGCTCCCTCATCTTCACAAGTACCAGAACAGCCGTTGGTAGAACCGCCATTTACTGAGCCTCCTACCCAAGAACTAGAAACCAATGTTGAAACTTCTGAAGTCCTTAACTTAGAGACAAATTCCTCTTTTTTACCCATACAATCCCCGCCCGAATTTCTACTGCAATCTCAAAACTTGGCGGCACCTTCTGGACCCGCCGCTACGTCTGCTTCGCAGTCGGCAGTTACTGCATCCTCAACCTCATCTTACCGCATTGAAACCATTCGCGTTGCTACTCAAAATTTAGACGATTTAATGACTCAAGCAGGGGAACTTGCTGTCACAAAAACTCGGCTAGGACACCGAGTTGCAGAGATCGAACAAATTGCAACTTTGTGGGAAGAGTGGAGCAGAGAATATTTTGTAACGAGCTTGACTGTCGATCGGATGCCAATAGATGACAACGGTATTAAAGCCAACGGTAAATTTAGCCAATTGCAGGATTACTATCAACGTACAGAAGAACGTTTAGAACGTCTCGGAACTTTAGTCAACCGCTTGAGAAATCGAGTTTATGAAGATACTGCCAGACTCGAATTAATCGCTGAGGCATTAGAATCAGGAATTCGCACTCTGAGACTGCTGCCTTTGTCTACTATTTTTAATTTATTTCCTCGAACTGTTCGAGACTTAGCAAAACGGGAAGGTAAAGAAGTCGCATTAGTGATTGAAGGAGGCGAAACTACAGCAGATAAACGCATTTTAGAGGAAATGAAAGACCCTTTAATGCACATGATTAGAAATGCGATCGACCACGGTATTGAAACTGTTGAAGAGCGGGAAAAAATAGGTAAACATCCCGTGGCTACTCTCCGCATTAAAGGCTATAATATTGCTAGCAATATTATTATTGAAGTTGCTGATGATGGTCGAGGACTCAATTTAGAGAACATTAAACAAACGGCTATAAAACGTAATATTTGTACGCGCGAACAACTGGCAGAAATGACCGAGAATCAAGTACAATCTTTAATTTTTAGTCCTGGTTTTTCGACCAAAAATTTTGTTACAGAAGTATCGGGGCGCGGGGTAGGTTTAGATGTAGTTCGCACTAATGTTGAAGCCCTAAAAGGTAGTATTCAAGTAGAGTCATTACCGGGGAAAGGATGCACCTTGAGGCTGCAAATAAGCACGTCTTTAGCTACAGCAAATGTATTAATTGTAGTAGTTGAAGACATTCCTTATGCTCTGCCAGTCGAGTTTGTAGAGACGGCCCAACAGGTGTCTCAGTCTGAGATATTTGCTATAGAAGGTAAGGAAACTATACTTTCCAACGGTCAGCCTCTGTCAGTTGCTCATCTGAGAGATTTACTAGAATTAAACCATAGACAAGGTTGGCCAAAAAATCGATATTTGAGACAGGAAACCGGGAGCGAAATTCTGAGAAAAAATTCCCCAGACTTCCTCAATTCAACTTATTCAAAAATGCCTTGTATTGTTTTGAAAGTTGGGGAGGAAAGATTGGGATTATTGGTAGATGCTTTGATAGACGAACAGGATGTGGTGATGAAACCTCAAAGTCAGTTGCTGAAACGGGTGCGAAATGTTTCGGGTGCCACAATTCTGGGTACTGGGGAAGTTTGTATGATACTCAATCCCCACGATTTGATAAAATCTGTACGCCAGCAAGTTTCGTCCCGTGGGGTTTCTGGTGCGCGATCGCAACTTGAGACTGCCACCAGAAAACAAGTTATACTCTTAGCAGAAGACTCGATCGCCACGCGCACTCAAGAAAAGCGCATTTTGGAAGGTGCGGGTTACGAAGTTGTGACAGCGGTAGACGGATTGGATGCTTTCCATAAATTAAAAACTCGCCATTTTGATGCTGTGATTTCTGACGTACAAATGCCAAATTTAGACGGTTTGACCCTGACTGTTAAGATTCGGGAGCAAAAAGAATACAGTGAGTTACCGATAATTTTAGTAACATCTTTGGCATCCGATGAAGATAGAAAAAGAGGAGCTGATGCGGGAGCAAATGCTTATATTCCTAAAGGGACTTTCAATCAAGATGTGCTCATAGAGACACTAAACAGGTTAGTTTAGTCATTAGTCCTTAGTTATTAGCCATTTCTTATTTACTATTAATTAGCGAGGCCCAATGCCCAGTGCCCAGTGCACAATTACCATTGCATCGATTCCCAAGGCCCAATACTTTGACTACGCGGTTCCTGAGCGAGTCGTGCTTAGCTTAGTCGCTCGCGAAGCCGAAGGGAAGTAAGTCGAAGGGCAGTACAAGTCGCCCATTCCCAATTGCCCGTTCTCAATTGCTCATTCCCAATTTCCCCCCAAACTGATGTTATCGCCCATTAAAGTATTGTTAGTTGAAGATTCTCCAGTAGTTACAATCGTCCTCAAACGAATTTTTGAGTCCTCCCCCGAAATCAAAGTTGTAGGAACCGCTTGCAACGGGTTAGAAGCACTAGAATTAATCCCGAAACTTCACCCTGAAGTAATCTGTACGGATTTGAACATGGCACCAATGAACGGATTAGAATTTACGAAAGAAGTAATGAAGAAATATCCGCTACCAATTTTAGTAATTAGTGCTTCAGTACAAGCGAATGATACTCAGAATGTATTTCAAGTGTTAAATGCTGGTGCATTGGATGTTTTTCCGAAACCGATTGGTGGCTTGGTATCAGATTACGAGCGGCTAGGAAATCAATTAATAGCTAAAATTAAAATAGTCTCAGGAGTTAAAGTATTTACACGGCATCAAAAAATTATACAAACAGAAGATAATAACCCACTGGTAAAAATCAACCAAACACCAGTTGTTAATTACAAGTTTTCCCACGAAAATCTTAAATATCAAACCATTAAAGTATTGGCTATAGGAGCTTCTACAGGGGGACCGCAAGCACTATACGCCATTATTTCTAAACTTCCGGCTAGTTTTCCCGTGCCTGTAATTTGTGTCCAGCACATCAGTGAAGGTTTTTTGCAAGGGTTAGTTGATTGGCTGGGTAATGAATCGAAACTGCCAGTTAAGATAGCTTCTTTTGGGGAATTGCCACAAGCAGGGACTGTTTATTTCCCGCCCGAAAAACGTCATTTAGAATTGGACTCTCAAGGGCGATTTGTTTATTCAGAGGCTGCTCCTGTCATGGGACACTGCCCTTCTGTAACGGTGACATTTAAGTCGGTAGCTAATTTTTATAGTCGTGCAGCAGCGGGGGTTTTGCTGACAGGAATGGGTAGAGATGGTGCTGACGGAATGTTGGCTATCGCTAAACAGGGCGGTTTGACAATCGCCCAAGACGAAGCTAGCTGCATTGTCTTCGGAATGCCCAAGGAGGCGATCGCCCTCGGTGCCGCCCAATATGTTCTACCTGTCAGTGCGATCGCTCCCTTAATCCTGGCTAAATTAAAAATTTAGGACTTACCCCCCAAATAGTGCAGAATACCCCTATCCGGGACTTGTTAAAAAAATCGGGGATAAGAAAGCGCGATCGCAACTTTTTAGTTCATTAATTACTCAAATTACTTCATCATTACTCAAAACTGAATTTTTTTCTAAGTCCGATTATTTGATTTTGATAAACTTACCAATTACCTCGCGCAACTTCTCAGCATCAAACGGCTTAGTTAAATACTCTGTTGCTCCCGCCAAACGCCCCTGTACCTTATCAAAAGCTCCATCTCGCGCTGTCAGCATTACGATCGGCAAATTCTGAAACTGAGGCAAGCTCCGCACCGTGCGGCAGAGTTCCAATCCGTCAATACCAGGCATCGAAACATCGAGCAACAAAACAGAAATTTGTTCGTGATAAATCGTTGACAAAGCATCCACTGCATTGTCGGTTACGAGAACTCGAAACTCTTTGCTTAAGGCCTGTTTAACAAGTCCTTGCATCACGACGCTATCATCAACTGCCAAAATAGTTGGTACTTGACTGCTACTTGCAGACATATTCTTCTCCCTGTTTATTTATAGTTCTTGAAAATACAAAACATACTTCCGCCCGTCATTTTTTTAGAGTTGCCTCTGTGCAATAGTTGCCAACCCCGTTGGAACATTAGTAGAAAGTTTAGTCCTGTTTTTTTACATCAAACTCGAAAAAAGGGATTGGGAGAGTTGTCGCTCAGCGATTACAACAGTTGCAAAATGTGCATCTGGGCCCAGAAACCCTAGAAGGTCGAGTTGGAGTAACTATTGTTACAAAGTTTAACATCTTACCAATCTTTTGTAATTCATCTCCTAACTGTAGTTGAACGACCGTCTAAGGCACAGCTCGCTAAAGGACACTGGTATTGTGGCACACACCCCTGATTTAAATCTACCAGCAAGCCAGCTACCCAGGATTAGACAAGTTTGTTAAAATACAATTAAACTGATTAAAAAATTCTAGGTAAGCAATCGCGTTATATTTTGGAAAGCTGCTTCCTCTCAACAGAGGCTCTTAGATTTAGAGAGCCGGAGGTATTCAAAAGCATAGTCAACGGGAAGTATAATTAATATAGTCTTAAGATTTGGGGTACTCTAACTCCCATAACTCAAAAGTTTCCAGATCGGTCAAGAGGTTAGTCTGAATTCGGCGCAAGCAACCTGCGCCGAACTTGCGCCCAGAGTCTCACAGCACAGAATTCATAGCTTGTTTTTCAAGGGAAGTATTGAGAAGGGCGGTTGCCAGCAACTAAACCGGCAGTTACACATGATGAAAGCACCCTTGCCTCTTGGTAAAAAAGTGTTCAAGCTCCATAACATTGACTTGTATCCGCTTCTCGGCTCTGCTCCCGAGGCTTGCTTGGACAATTTAGTTGGCTTGGCAGCTCAGATTAGCCGAACTCCTATTGCTTTCTTGAGCTTGATTGACGGTAACCGCCACTGGTTGAAGTCCCAGTTAGGTATCGATCAAAGTTTGGCCCAGCGTTACCTGAATTTTTGCGATCGCGCCCTGGACACAATTTCCGAAGAGTTCGCAGTCGGTTCAAACTCAAACTCGGAATTTGACCAGGCAATCCCCCTGCAAAAACCGCGAGTTGCTCCCGAATCTGCGATCGAACTCCCTATAAATTCCTTTAAAGAACTGCCTGCCGCCATTGTTCGAGACGCTTCCACAGACGTGAGATTTGGCGAGCATCCCCTAACGGTTTTCTACCCCTTCGTGAAATTTTACGCCGGCATCCCAGTCATGACCTCAGATGGGCAGATGCTGGGAGTGCTATCGGTCATGGACTCAGTACCGAGAGACTTGACAAAAGAAACCATAGAAGCTATCCAAGCTTTGAGTCGGCAAGTTGCGAGTTTGGTGGAGCTGCGCTGGCAATTAGTCAAAGCCCAGAAACAGTTGGCAGAGGCAGAAGATATCAGCTCGGACAGCCCGCAAATCTCGGAGTTAGTTTCTGGCTCGAACCCATCCAGCTTGTGTGCCGTACATACCCCACAGAGCAGCAGGAGAATATACGGCACAAAAAAGCTCCCGACGCTGGAGGAAACAGGCCAATCTCAATATTTGTGGGAAACTTCAGCGAGCATCGGGCGCGCGGACGATACCAAACAAATCCGAGAAATCTTTGTCGGTTCCGGGGACACATCGGATCGCCAACTAACGGCAGCGTCCCTACAAGAGCGAGCTCGCTTGGGAGCTCTGCAAGCTAAAGTCGGTGCAGCCCTCGGACAAGGTGGGAAAATATCGCCCATCCTCAACCGCTGCACCGAGGCAATGGTAGATTACCTCGACGCCAAAGAGGCGAGCATCTGGACGTTCAACCCGCAGACAGAGCAGTTAGAATTGCAGGCAGATTCAGGACTCAGCACCGAAGGGTGGGAACGGGAAATAAAAGATTGGGTGCGAGCAGAACCGGGAAAACTCCAAACGGCTCCTGTATGCCTACTGTCGAACCCGTCTCTCTGCGCCATTGCCTATCCGCTGATTGTGGAGGAGCGGCTGGTGGGACTGATGGCTTTGTGCAGTAGCGCTTTGGCAAGCGACGGAGCGCTAGAAGTTCTGGGCTGCATGGCTAACGCCATCGCCGTGGCGATCGATCGCATTACGGCCCGAGAAGAATTGTTGAGCCGCCGGGAAGGCCTGCTCTTCGGCCTTGCCAGCCAGATGCGGAATTCCCTCGACCTCGACAAAATTTTAGATACGGCTGTCAACGAAATTCGCAGCTTGTTGCAGGTTGACCAGTGCTACTTTTTGTGGTATTCCATCTCGCAAGACGGGCAGCAAAGCTTTGCAATCACCCACGAGGCGGCAAATCCCGAACTGAAAGAGCGGCTTACAGAATACCCGATCGAACAAGTAACCCTGCTGGCCGAGAAAATTTGCCACCGCCAAACACTCCGGATCGGGGACGCGGCAACAGCACTGTGCATAGAACCGCCCACGCGAGATTTTTTGACCAGTCTCGGCATTGTTTCTAACCTGCTGCTGCCGCTCAAGACTCGCTCCGGGCAAATGGGTGCTGTAGTTTGCAACCATTACAGCAGCCACCGTTCCTGGACGACGAGCGAAGTGGAATTGCTGCAAGCGGTGGTGGATCAACTGGCGATCGCGATCGACCAAGCCGAACTCTACGCCCAAACCCGGGCGGCAGCCTTAGCCGCTCAAACTCAAGCCCGCCAACTGACGGAAACTTTGCAGCAGTTGCAGCAGAAAGAAGCTCAGCTCATCCAAAACGAAAAAATGTCCTCTCTCGGTCTAATGGTCGCCGGCGTCGCCCACGAAATTAACAATCCGGTTAATTTTATTTACGGCAACTTGACTTATTGCAAGCAGTACATGAGGAATTTGCTGGATTTACTGCACTTGTATCAAAAGCACTACCCGGAGCCTTGCCCCGAAATTCTCGACAAAAGCGAAGAAATCGATGTTGATTTCCTAGTGCCGGATTTGCTGAAAATTCTGTCTTCAATAGAGATGGGAACCGAACGCATCCGCCAAATTGTCCTGTCTCTGCGGAACTTTGCGCGGCACGACGAAGCAGAGATGAAGCTGGTGGACATTCACGAAGGGATTGACAGCACGCTGCTGATTTTGCAGAGCCGCCTGAAGTCAAACGGACTCGTACCGGGAATTGAGGTAATTAAAGACTACGGCAACTTGCCGAAGGTAGAGTGCTATCCCGGGCAGCTCAACCAAGTATTTATGAATATTTTGGCGAATGCGATCGACTCTTTGGAAAATCAGCCCCCACCCAAGACGATCAAAATCTCGACGGCGCTGGTGGACCCAGACTCGGAGGCTGGTGAGTCAGGAAAGTCGAGCGGTCAAGTTGTGGTGATTCGGATTCAAGACAGCGGGCCGGGATTGGCCGAAAAAGCTAAATGCCACTTGTTTGACCCTTTCTTTACCACTAAACCTGTGGGCAAGGGTACGGGACTCGGCTTGTCTATCAGCTACCAGATTGTGGTGGAAAAACACGGAGGAAGCTTGAACTGTATCTCGAAACCGGGACAGGGAGCGGATTTCAGGATTGAAATCCCGGTAGCTCGCCCCCCTGCGATCAAAGAATAAACCGGCCGGCGATCGGTTCCAAAAACATTTTTTAAATTTTATTGTCAAAATGCTTGACAGATTCCAGTGTTTGAATGTTAAGATAGTGAAGGTTAAGACGTTGGGGCGTCGCCAAGTGGTAAGGCAGCTGGTTTTGGTCCAGCCATTCAGAGGTTCGAATCCTTTCGCCCCAGTTAAATTGTGTTCGGTCAATCAATTATTTAACTGATAGTTTAGAGTCACCGCTCGTCCGACGAGAGAAAAACGACTGCCTAACTACAAACCTAATTAGGGGTTGCTCACAGGATATCAGAAACCGAGTTTCTTGCTGCAGATTTGGCCTAAAAGCGTAGATTGGCGATCGAGAAATCGGTTTCTTAGGTCGCCACTGCGGATTTTTGGCCCAAACACGTTGTTTTGCGTAAGTCCTCATACAAAAAGAGTGAACCCGCCCTACTCGCTCTCACTGCAAACTGCTGGGTCCGCGAGCATTTAGCCGATCGAAAACGTATCGGGAAATTGCCGGAAATGCTGTTTCGTCCTTGGCATAAGCCGGATCGTCTGCGAAAACAACTAAGATATAAATCGCGCGATCGTCTAAAGTTCTGACAAATGCCGCTTCGCTGCGGGATTTGGAAGTATAGCCTACTTTGGAACCAAAATAAATATTAGTTGGTAAAGATTCGCCTAGAAATCCTTGTATGGAGTTGCTGGGGTCATTTTTCCATGCCTTGGGGTCTAAGTCTCTCGTCAGCAAGTAAGCCATTTTGCGGCTGGCGACGCTGGAAACCGCTTGCCTAGTATAGATTTCATATATTAATCTGGCGGCTTGGTCGGTAGTTACTTGATTGCGAATCGGCTGGGAAGGATCGCCCCGCAATTGCAAGTCGCGACCGATTGGACCTTCTTGTTTTAAATAGTGTATGGGATAATTTTTGGTGGTTATACGAATATCATTGTATCCTGCTGACTGGAAAAAACTGTTAATTTGATTGCGCTTTTTCAGCCAGGTTTGCAATTCTTCTCCTGCGAGCCGTCCCCCGGATTTTGTATCTGTGATTTGGTCTAAAATTCGGCTAGCAGCATCGTTGTTCGAGACGCGAACCATTTGTTCTAGGTCGTTCGTAAAGGCAGATTCTCTTTGCGTAATGATGCCTTTTTCTAGGGCTGAGTAAAAGGCTGCCATCCAAAATAACTTGGCAACGCTAGCGGGAAATCGGAGAGTTTGATTTTGATATCCGGCGAAGCTGTGAGCTTTGGCATTGCTGACATCAAATAAGGTAATTGATAGGGGCTCTGCGGGTAGTCCTTTGCTGGTCGCAATTTTCACAGCTTCATCAACAATCCCTTGCAATTCTTGAGAATAAACTGGATTGGGAGGTGTTTTGATGTTGTAGCTAAAGGTAGGCTCGCTTTGACGATCGGCTAAATTTTCCGATGGTTCAATTGTCGGAGGCGAGAGTGTTTCTTGAGGCGAGATGGGCTGTTGAGTCAAGATGACTGGCGGTTCTGGGGGACGGCGAATTCTGAACGGTATTGTGACAATCCAACCGATCGCGATCGCTCCGGCGATTAAACACAAAATGTTACGGTATTTTAGCCGAGAAAATTTCGTCCTCACTCGGCGACGAGATGGCACTGGGCCTTCGCTGCTTTGGCGTCGGCGTCCGACTGGGCGCTGGCTGCTTTGGCGTCGGGATTGGATTAGATCTGTTGCATGAATCTTTGCTCGCTCGGTCAACTGCAGATACAAGGCAGATGAACGCAGATTAACCCAGAGAATTTCAAGAATTGAGACCGACTTTTGCAAGAGGTCTATGGGGCGTTGGGTCTGGATTGGGCGACGAGATGGGACTCGGCGCTCGGTGCTTTGGCGTCGGGACTGGACTGGACGCTCGCTGCTTTGGCGTCGGGACTCGATTGGGCGTTGGGGCCCGATGGGGCGGCGTCGGCGTTCTACTTGCATTGCAGTTTTGTGGTATCAAACTCGCACGATCAGTTTATAATAGGGCGGCGTCTAAATGACAAGTGTGTCGATCGAGTCCGCTGTTGCCAATTTTATCTGTCTGCTAGGCTGATTTATAGTTCTAAATAATTGTAAAAATTTCAGGATAGCACTCAGTGGAAGCAAAATCCTTTGAAAAACATGAGAAATTTTTGGAGTCTGGCGGTTTTAGGATTTGCGATCGCCTGGGTAAATAATTTTTTGATCCCTGATGTTTGGGCATTTCAGTCTCAACCTGCTGCAGAATCTGTTGTCTCGCGACAAACAGAAGGACAGGGCGCGGATGTAGTGCCAGAGTTGACAGGAGAAAGGGAAAATGGGGAAGTAACAAACAAGCAAACTGTTTCCAGTTTCCCAAGTATATTTTGGGACTTCAACAATTTACCTGAAATTTCCTATTCCCAATTGCTGGAGGTGCTGGCAAGACGACCTGACTCCAATAATCCCAAGAGAGAAACCGCTGCACAACCAGAAGAGATAGCACGTTTTGAAAAGGTTGTACAGTATGCTAAACGACAAAATTTGCACGATCGCTCGATCGGAGAAATCGTCCAGGCGATCGCCGATAACTTCCGGGGAAAGCCCTACGCCGCTGGTTTGCTGGACGAATCCGGCGAAGAAAAGTTGATCGTAACTTTGAATAAATTTGATTGCGTTTTATTTGTAGAAACTGTTTTGGCGATCGCCAGGGGCGTAGCAGTACAAGATTACGACTATCAAAATTTTGTCACTCGCATAGAAGAACAGCGGTACTTAAACGGTAAAATGAACGGTTATTGCAGCAGATTGCACTATTTTTCCGACTGGATTAACGACAATCAAAAACGGCAAACTGTGGAAAATATCACCGCTGAATTAGGTGGAGTTCCCATGAATAAAACACTAAATTTCATGAGCCAGCACCGCAGCAGTTACCCGCAAATGGTCAAAGACGAAGCAACTTATCAGTGCATAGTCAGCCAAGAAGCAGACTTAGCCAAAACTACTGTTAATTACATCCCGACAAATCGGATAAAAAGTGTTTATTCTCAGTTAAAACCAGGGGATATTGTAGCGGTAGCCACGGATGTTAAAGGATTGGATGTCACCCACACGGGTTTAGTCTACCGCAGTGCTGACGGCAATATTGGTTTAATTCACGCTTCGCCTGCTGGGGAGGTGACAGTTGCTTACGACTTGCACAGATATATTAGGAGAGTCGAAAGTGCGATCGGCATTGTGGTAGCTAGGGCGAAAACCCCTAATTAAATGGGTTTGTACTCGTAGGGTGCATTAGCTTGCATTATTTTAGCTGCAAATTCCACTTTTCTGTGCTGACACACCCTACAAACTAAAGAAACCGCGTTTTTTGCTGAATTTACGGGTTGCAACGAAGTATTTTTGTAAAAAAACCCGGTTTCTGGGCCCCCATGCGTAAGCCTCAAATCAATTGACAATTTCGCTGCGAGATACCTTACTACTTCTAGCAGGATTTGGCGTTAATTCGGGCGGCGAAACTTGAACACTTCCCCACTCATTCAAAAAGCTTTTCAGCAAAACCTCTTGCTGAGTGCGAAATGTCTCGACATTGGCCCCGCGATTCATAATCACAAACCACACTGTTTCTTGTTTTTGAGTGGGCAATGCTCCGCCCAAGGCGCTAACATTATCCAACGTGCCCGATTTGACTACTGCTAATTTGGGAAGCGCCCGTTCTGCCAGTATTCCTTCATCTTTCCCAACAACAGTTAAGACATCAGCAACTGTCATGCTGTAAGGTTGAAGATAGCGTTCTAAAGCTATAAACAACGCACAAGCAGCCCGGGGAGAAATGAGATTTTCTTCGCTCAATCCCGAACCGTTGACGAGTTGAATTTCTGCGGGCGGAACTCCGGTTGCTGCTGCTGCTTTTTGCGCGACTGTTTTGGCGCCGCCGACAGTATCAGCTAGCATATCTGCCATGAGATTGTTGCTGTACTGATTCATTTTTTTTATCAGTTCGGCAAGGGGCAAAGAAGAATGTTTGACTACAGGCTGCACGTCATTGGGAGGTGCTGACAAAACTTTTACAGTACCCTCAATTGCTATTTGGGGTTTTAGCGTATTTGGAGGTAGTGTTTGATACTGGGCGGCGGCTTCGCTGGGCCAGATTTCACTGTTCAATCCTTGTTTGAGCAATTCTCCAGATTTGAGGGGATCAAGTTCAAAATTCATGTAAAACTTATCAACAATTATCAAATTGCCAGTGACTCGCTTAATCCCTTTTTGATTTAAGGCGTTACCGAGGGCGATCGCCTCTTCCCAAACAAACAACGGATCTGCGCTTCCCTGAACTATTAAATCGCCTTTTAATACGCCGTTTTCAATTTTTCCAGTTGTACCAATTAAGGTGATAAATTGATGTTCCGGCCCGAATTCTTGCAGTGCTACCAGAGATGTTGCTACTTTGGTAATAGAAGCGGCCGACAGAGGAACTGTACCTTGATGATTGGCTAACAAAGTATTGCCCGATTGCATCCAGATCCCTTGGTCTTCTTTGGCAAAACCTTGGGCTGCCAACCCGTTGAGATATTGCTGGATTTTGGTATTTGTGGGGGTTTCGGGATTCTTAGCAGAGACTATTAAGGGCTGAGGCTGACTTGGTTTAACTGGCGGCGGGGAAGATTCAGCTACAGGAGAGGGAGATGCAAGTTGAGGTGATTCAGTAGCGGCGCATCCGGCAATAATTGTGAGAAGGGCGATCGAACTCGCAGCGGTCAAGTAGCGGTTTTTCAGCATTACTTTAATTTTTTTCATCAAATGTACGATCGTCTGTTCGGCACGCCCGATGGAAATTTTAGCACTAGCCCGCGCGTTTTGGAGCATCCGGAGCTGCGTTACCAGAATTGCGAACTGCTAACATTAGCTATCTTCTTCTCCATCTTTCTTCGCGCTGTTCGCGTCTTCGGGGTTGGTTAAATAAATATTGTTTAAATACTGCGGGATTTTATACCAATAGCCCGGACTGTTTTTAGTTCGTAATCTGAAACCCTGAATTTTCGTTGGTAGCTCGATTGCCTTGGAGCCTTGAAACCCTTATTCTACGGTTGGTTATCAAAAAATGTTTGAAGTATTGTTATACCAGTTCCCAAAAGCAATGCAACTCTAGGCAAGCTCCCAACCCTTATCTTATAAGTCATTGCCAATTCTAAAATCTAAAATCTAAAATCTAAAATCTAAAATAGTATGATCTTCAGCGCCTGGGGCCTTCACCCCAGGCCGATCGCTCTGACAAATTTTCGATAAACTGGTTTATCCAGCCATACTCCCTATACTCAGCGGCACCATTTCGCCGTGCATCGTCAGGCCTAATAACATCGGCCCGCCCGGTCGAATCAACTCTCCTGTAAGCGCGCAGCGTTCCTCCTGCTGTGCTGTGGCATTAATGCTGGCTCGAATATCCGATCGAGAAAACATCTGGCGATACTCTCCAGACTTCTGCTGCACGTAATTCCAGAGCAAATCTCGAATCAAAGCTTGATAGCCTTGATTGCCTGCGAGCTCTTTAAGTCTCTCTTTGAGCTCTCTTTCGAGTCGAATGCTGGTGACTTCCATTTCGGTGGTTGAGGTTCTAGGTAGGGTATGCATAATTTTTTCTCCGTGACGGGTGGACATATGTGTAATATCAGTGTAGTATGTTTACAGCTAGATTTAAAGCTCTCTTACCACTTTCTGCCTGCTGTGAAATTTATCCCCACCTACTCCACCTATCAACTGAAGTGCGATCGCCCCAGGGGTCGCTCCGAGTCGTTACGGCACGTCTTTAGGACGGGTTTTGCGACTGTCGCAGCGACCTCGTGGGCGGGCTTGGGCCTAAATAAACACGGTTATAGTGGATTAGGACAAATTGCAGAAATTAATTACAACGAGATAGACCGAGACGGTCTGCAAGTGGCACAGCCATATCGAGATACGCGAAGCGGGAGGTACAGCTAAACGACTGTACCAAGACAGGATGAAAATTTGCCTTTAGCAGTTTTTCTAGCCCCCGCTTCTAAGTAAGAGAAGCGGGGGCATTTGATTGGATATTTGAGAAATTCGATCCGCTTGGGGAACTGGCAAAAAACCAGATTTAACCAATGCTGACGAACCACCCAAAATTCAAAATTCACAATCCAAAATCTAAAATCCAAAATTGACGAGGAGGAGCAAGCCGTGACCGTAGTAACTGATGTATTGAGGCAATCTGTGGTGGTGTTTTCTCAGAATTACCTACCGATGAGCCGTGTCAACATCAAACGGGCGATCGTACTGTTGGTAACAGGCAAGGCTGAACCTCTGGATTTTAGCATTGGCAACGGCTGGGTGGTGCGATCGCCCAGCACCAGCATCCACGTACCCGAACAAATCCGCTTGACTTTTGGTAACAGGGAACGCCTGTGGAAAGTGCCCCCGGTCAATCGCCGGGAAGTTCTGCGCCGCGACGCTCATTCTTGCCAATACTGCGGTAGCAACCGACATTTGACGCTGGATCACGTGATGCCTCGATCGAAGGGCGGCCCGCATACTTGGGACAACGTGGTGACTGCTTGCGAACGGTGCAACTCTCGTAAGGGCGATCGAACTCCCATAGAAGCCGGAATGTCTCTGCGAACTAAGCCGAAGGCCCCCATACACCCCACTGTTGCTTTTGCCGAACTGTTTTGGCACGAATATCAAATAGGGGAATAGGGAATTGGGCATGGGGCATGGGCCAAACAGGTAATTGGTAATTGGTAATTGGTAATAGCTAATAGTTAATAGCTAATTCAGTCCTGTAATTGAAAAGGATTTTAGGTCGCAATAGCAAACTTTTCATTCCGACCTATCCAATGCCCGATGCTCAATTCCCAATTCCCGATGCCCGATGCCCAATTCCCAATTCCCAATTCCCGATTTTCAATTTTAAACTTTCAATTCCAAATTTAGGGCTGTCAATATGCTGAAGTTGACTTACACTGAAACGGGCTTTAACCTGGAGCGTTTGGCTCAATCTCCCGAACAGTTAGTGGCGCTGCGAGTTGTGCTGGCTATGCGAGTTGGTCAAAGCATCAGCGTCGAACCGAGCACTGCGGCATTTTTGCTGCCCGCGAATTTGCCGGCGTTGCCTCTGTTGGAATCTGAGGCCCGCCGAAACGACAACGATGCGATCGAGCTTTGTGTTGCTGATGCTGACTTTGTAGAAGTGACACTGCGCGGTACGTGGATTTCTGGCGCGTCTGAGGGGGCTGACGGCGTGTTTGCGACTGTTTTGGGCGATCGGGTCGAGTTCTTGCTGCTGAAACTCTGGCTCGAAACTCAGGCTGCTACGGAGGTTGTTGGGGAAGTCGGCGATTAATATTGGATGTTGAACAAGGAAGAGGGAAGAGGGAAGAAGCAAGAAGGAAATATTTTCTTCATCTGCCACTCCACCACTTTCTCCCTCTTTCTCACTCGCCCACTCTTCCCATCTCCCCTCTGCCATAACAGACAATTTATATGCCTACCAGAGGTGCTGAACCCTCATTTTATGGCGTATAAATTATATTGAAGTAAATGCCCTTATCTTGCAGATTATCGCCTTTATCGCTAATTCTCACCAATGGGAAAGCGTAATCTACGCGCAAGTTCACCCGCTGTATCGGTTCCCAGATTACCCCCAAACCCACACCTGCTAAAAATGTCTCATTGGTTAATTTATTAGGATTGTTCGCAACGTTCAACACCATACCGGCATCCAAAAAAGGAGCCAATTGAAGTTTGGGATTTCCCGAAGCATCGCGCTGCAAAGTAATCCGATCTTCGATCGAAACTCTGAAGCCGTTATCCCCAGAACGGACATTTTGGCGGTAGCCGCGCAAAGATTGCCCGCCGCCAATTACAAATTGCTGTGAAGGCAACAAACTATTAGCTGACAACTGTAAGTCTGCCTGCAAAATTAATAAATGTTTGTCATTCAATCGCTGTACTCGCTGCACTTGACCCAGCCAGCTAAAAAATTGTCCGTCGGGCTTAGAACCTTCGTTTTGAGTAGCATCAAACAAGCTAGTGCCGATCGTAAATTGCGATCGCACGGCCCAAGCACCCTGCGGGTCGCGCCGAATGTAGTCCTGTCCCAGCTTAATTGCACTCGTAGTGGTGACACCATTGGAGTCCGGGCCGATGCCAAAAGGAACCGGTTCGCCGGCGAGAAAAGTTCTACCTGTCTGATAAGTAAAACCGGCAGATAAGGCAAATTCTTCGATCGGGGTTCTCCGCAACGGCTGGCGGTAACTAATTTCAAATAAATGCGATTTTCCCGAAATGTCAGCACGGTTAAAAGGTGGTTGTACGATACTGTTGCGATTCGGCGCCGCCCTCAATTGCAAAGTGCCGTTCATCGCATTTAGTGGGACGCGATAGCTAAAATCAAACACGTCTGAATCGCCGAGCGATCGATAATAAGCCCCTGCCAGTTCGTCGCCATTTCCTGTTATATTGCGGTGCCGCAAATTAACTCCCAATCTTTCGGAACCGACACTGGGAGGCGAGTAATTGTCAATGCTGAAAGTAGGTTGAAACGGATTAGCTTCCGAGACTCGGACGATCAGAATGCTCTCGCCTTCCTTATCCCCAGCCCGCAGACTGGCTTCTACATTGTCAAATAAAGGATCGACTCGCAGCAGCCGGAGTTGGTCTTCTAATGAAGCTGTGCTTAAAGGCATTCCGGCACCGAGTCGAATCCGGCTGCGGATGTAACTTGGATTCAATCTTTTAGTTCCTTCTACCTCAATTCTGGCTAGCTTGCCTTCAATCACTTGAATTTGGACTACCCCTGCGGTGATAGTTTGGGGTGGCAAGACTGCTCTCGAAGTGATGTAGCCACGATTGAGGTAAATTTCGGTAATTTTGTCGGCGATTTGTTTGAGCTGTTCTAGGGTGGCAGAACGGCCCTCTAACGGGTTGACTAAGGCATTAATTTCGTCTTGGCTTAAAATTGTGCTGCCAACTACTTGAATTTTCTGCACCTCAATAGGTGTATTCGGCAGCGTTGGGGGAACGGGCGACGGGGGCGGCGGTGCTACTGTGGGCGGTACTTGGGGAGGTTCTGGGGAAGGCTGCGGGGCCGGTTGCAGAAATCGATCGCGATTTGGATCGGGCTCCGTCGGCGGCGATGGCAGGTTTGGAGGCAGCGAGGGTTGGTTCTGGGCTAAAACATGATTGCAATGTAGCTGGTTCTGACATTGGGGATCGTTGTCAACCAGATTTGTTTGTTCGGGCAAGATGCCCGCACCACAACCAGTTCCATCGATTGTGGAACAGGCATCTTGGCTGTTCTCGGCGGGGTTCGATTGTGTTTCTGGTTCAGGGTTGGTGTCGATCGAATCGGGAAACTGATTTAAGTTGGTTGCTGTTTCATCCTGCTTGATTTCCAGTTTTTGCAGTGCTAATACTTGATTGCCCCTATCTGCGGAGTTGTCAGCGGCGATGGGCAACTGAGAAATATCCTTTGTTTGGGATATAGCTTTATTGGCATAAAAGCAAGCCATCGGGAACCCAGTTAGAAGTGAAATTCCCAACCGAAATAGTGCAATATTTGCATTCGGGCGCATAATTAATAATTTCTCTAAAATAAGTTTGTCGGCTGCTTGACTATGCCAGTTTATCATTTAGTATTAGGCGAAATTTGACCATCAAAATCTCCACAGTCCGCCTTTCAAGATGCCAGAAGTCCGAACAGCCGATCGGTACACAAATTTTAATTTATTTAGGACGATCGACCAAACAACCCGGAACAGGCAAAAATCATCTGTGGTGCTGCCAAATACGGCGCTCGAAACCGAGTTTTTCGTACTTGCTGCACCAGTCATACCATTTGAGATTTGAGATTTGGCAATGACTCGCCCAATAACGGGTACCGTATCCCGAACGCTCATCAGTGTAGATCCTAAAATTTCAGACTCCTGTTCCTGCACCCAGATTCAATGCAGCAAGTAAATCTAAAATCTAAAATTTAAAATCTAAAATCTAAAATCGACTGACTGATGCCTATCACCGTTTGGGGCTTGCCTACCGTTGCATTCTTTTTTGAAACAGGTGCTGAATTATTTTCTTGTGATAGGCGTTAACTCACTTGCGACTAAGGGTTCTTGGGATATTTTGCCGAGTTCGACTGAGTTCAACAGTGCTGACCACTTGATCGCTAAATTGGCATCACTGGGAGACTCGATACGCAATTGAGCTAGAGTTGCCAGGTACTCGTACCAGAGACGTTGTTGGGCGAAGATACTGAGCTTGGTGCGATCATCGGGCGATCGCTCCAACTCTGTTTTCACGGTTGGGGCGAGTGCGGTGCGGTTGATCCACCCGGAAACGAGAACATCATCTGTTGTATTTTTTGGGTTGCATTTGATAGTAAAGTACCATTGATAGTTTTTGCCAACTTCCAGGGCTGGCGAGTTGTCGTCGGAGCCGAGGCTGACGCTAACGATACCTGCACGGCTAGTTACCATGCGAAAACTTTTTTTGTATACTGTTTTGTCTCTTTGGTCTGCTAACTCAAACTGAACTGTTTTGTCGAGGGGTACGGGAAGGTAGTAGAAAAATGTTGGCTTTGCTGATATGGTTTGCCCCATAGTTGATTGGGGAATCAACGCAGTTAATGCAGTTGTGGCCGTGGGGCATTCTAAGCCGCGGGTTCCTCCCCCTTCACGCCTTCCCGGTACTCCGTCCTCCGGCGGTTGAAAGCTATTCCACGTGGAACCCGTTGGCTGAATGTTTGGTCTGCTTCCGCTGGATTCAGGGGGTTGAACTGTTTGCCAGTTGAGGGGTAGCTGCGGCCGTGAGGGGCGCGGGACAATGTTTG
This sequence comes from Microcoleus sp. MON1_C1, assembly GCF_036701945.1. Taxonomy (NCBI): domain Bacteria; kingdom Bacillati; phylum Cyanobacteriota; class Cyanophyceae; order Oscillatoriales; family Microcoleaceae; genus Microcoleus; species Microcoleus sp. MON1_C1. The sequence goes on from NZ_JAUBRO010000025.1 coordinate 76,439, forward strand.
CGCGGCTGTTGAGAGCCTCTGCTGGTATTAAAAAACTACCGGCGACAACTGCCTCTAAAGACAGAATTAAGGAAAGAGCACCGATATTTAGAGCAGACTTCAAAGCCATGACGAACCTGCCTTTTGATGAACCTAGGAACTTTATCGCACGGTTTTATTCTATCCAAGGTTTTGACGGATATAGTAATCCGTTGTACTTAATTTATATCTTCAGGCAGATACGATTATTTGGGTCGCTCTGATCAACATATAATTCTGTGTTGCGTTTGTCAGTGGTAGCTTAGTGGTTATACTTACTTTCATTCACGGCAGCAGGTTGGGTTGAGCTTGTTAAACCCAACTTTGACAAAGACTAATATTCGGGTTCTTTTAACTCTAGCAAGAGGCTACAACGCGTCTTTTCGTAAAAACACCCGGTTGATGCGTCAATCCTGAATATCAGGAAACTCGGCAATTTTGCTGGTGAACCTCAAGCGATCGGCTACAAGTTACATATCAGGTTTTCTGTACAATACCGGCAAGAAATTTAGCATGAATCTCGATTCACCTGTTATCTCGGACAAACAGCCTTCGGGGCTGCGGATGGTAAGACCCATCGGAGTCTTGGCACTGCACGGCATTGCTTTTTTAGGAAATAGGTTGTTCGCTGTCGATCGCGCCGAAGGGCTGCTATTGGAGATCGATAGAGAAAGTGACAACACTACTGTTTTGAATCCTTATCAAACGGCTAAGTTTGCGGGCGCAACCGGGCTGGCTATTTCGGAAGATACTCTCTGGTTTGCGCGGGATGAGGATATTTGTTGCTGTCGGGGCGCAATTCGGGACGGGGCGATCGCTGAACTCAAACCGGAACATTTTGTTTCGCTTTCTTATCCTGCTGACGGGATTGCTGTTTGGAAATCTACGCTTTATGTCACTTGCCAGAGATTGGGTTCTATTCTGGTTTTTGACCTGAAAACGGGTCGGGAAATTACTCGGTTTTACGCTCCGGGTATTGGGGTAGAAAATATCACTGTCCGGGATGAGGAACTTTGGGTTTGCGACAAGACAGAGCAAACTGTTTACTGTTTGGAACGGGGAACTGGGGAGATTAAATTTAGTGTTTTGACTCCCTTTGAGTTGCCTTCGGGTTTGGCTTTTCACAAAGATTCCGAGACCGGAGAGGAGGTTCTGTACGTGGCTTATGCCGGGGATGAACTTTACATCCGGGACGACCCGAATTCGGAAGATCCTTTTCAGTTGACGAAGCGCGATCGCACTTTTATTCAGCCTTTGTCTTTTTACTACAATGAAGCTGACCGCTACGCTCTGTCAAATGGTTTTTTGATGGAAATGTCTTATGTGGAGGAACTGTCTCCTCTCGATGAGGTAGAAATCGAAAATTTGGAGTGGCGGATTGCTTTGCCTTCGGAAACTCACCGGCAAAAGGTAAGGAGTGTTACGCCTATCGGAATGCCTTTTACTGAGGAAATTCAGGAAGGGGAACGGGTGGCGGTGTTTAAGTTCGATCGGCTGCACCCTGGGGAACGCCGAATTTTTGGCTGGAAGGCTTTGTTAGAAGTTCGATCGATTAAGTATCAGTTGTCGCCTCGGGATGTCGAAAAGGTTCCGAAGCTGTCCCCAGAGTTTGCCGCTAAGTATTTGGTGGATAATGACAATTTGGCTATGGATACGGAGATTGTGCGATCGGCTGCTGTGGCTGCCATTGGCTCAGAAACTAATATTCTGAGGCAGTTACTGAGCATTCGCAATTTTGTTTACGACCAACTTTCTTACGGGATTAGGCCTCACATTGACACTCCCGATATTGTATTACGCCGCGGCATCGGTTCTTGCGGCGAGTACGTGGGCTTGTTGTTGGCTTTGGCGAGGTTAAACGGGATTGCTTGCCGCACGATCGGGCGCTACAAGTGTCCGGCTTTTGCTGACAGAAAAGGTGTGTCGCTGGAGCCGGATTTCAATCACGTTTGGCTGGAATTTTACATTCCGGGTTTTGGCTGGGTGCCGATGGAATCTAATCCTGATGATATTCAAGACAGAGGCCCTTATCCTTTGCGATTTTTTATGGGCTTGGCTTGGTATCACGTAGAAATTGGCAAGGGAATTCGGTTCCAACGTCTCACGAGCGGCGGTCTTCCTTTGAACAAGGAGGATGTTTCCGTGGGAACTCTGGCAATTAATCATGTGAGGTTTACAATTTTGGAAGATTTGCCAGCAGTTTGAATCGAGTGTTAACAATTAACAGTTAGCCGTCAACATTCAACTGTTAATTGTTAACATTTTTCATCTAAAATCGAAAGTAGAAAATGTAAAATCAGAGGAAGAGGGGTTGTGGAATTTTCGATTGCTAATATTCTAGTTTTAGTGGCCTTTGTACTGCTGGTGACGGTGACTGGCGGGGTCGCTTATTTGACTTCTGTTGAGTGGCGCGATCGCAGGCGGTTAGATAAGGCTAAACGGCAAAAAAAGTAGCTTTTTGCTGTTGACAAAGTGCATTTTCTATGATAAAAAACAAGGCGACCTGGTTGGGTCGCCTTGTTTTTTGATTTGGGGAGTTTTCACCCCAGAGGTGCAAGGAAAGAGATAACCTAGATGTGGCGCTTCAAAAACATCTTATTGAATAGCCTTAATTGACCGATTTTTTCTACTTTTTATTTTTCCGCTTCCCTCCACTTGGTTTAGATTGGATTCCCCGCAACAAATTACCTAAAGCATCATTACTTCTGTTATTAAAATCAAAATTATTTTTCCCAAACTCCTTTAATAACTTTCTCTGATATTCCTCATGTTCGTAGGGTAAAGAACCGGCACACGCATAAATAAATGCTTTCGCCGTATAACTTTTTTGCAGATGTACCTTGAAAGTATTGTATGTATTAATTACTTGCTTTGTGCCATGACCTAAATCACTTATACTATCTTTTAATTCTACAAAACAGATAACGCGCTCGCTGTCTTTAGCGTAAAACACTATCAGGTCGCACATTTGTTCACCTTTTTTCATTCCCCATAACAATTCACGCAGCTTACAACCAGGATTTGATTGGTCATCTATGTTAAAAAAAAGTATTGTTTCGCCCGGTCTGGTATCTACTTTTACTGAAGCATTACTTTCCTTAAAATCGGTTTGACCTGGAAGTAAACAGCAGGATAAAAGCAAAGTTTCAAAAGGCATTAACTGTCTCTCAATCATGAATTTTCATTCAGTAAATTAGCATAAATGCGAGAAACATCATCAGACACTTGACCAAAAGTTTCCCAATTTATTGTACCTTCTTCACTGATAATGTTTTTGGCTGTTCCATCTTCAAACAAATAGACTGAAACTTTTTCTTGAGAAATAAAAGCATCTGTTCGCTCTAAATAAAACATTCCTTTAATGCTATTTGGATCTTCATGCTTAGCTGCTTGCATGAGATTAGCAAGATGGTCAACAATGTACGGACTGTGGGTTGTAATTAAGACGTGCAATCCAGCATTGACTAACATTGCCAAAAATTCAGCTATCTGTACTTGAGCCGCTGGATGTAAATTCATTTCTGGCTCATCAATTATCAGTAACTCATTTGGTTTAACTAAATAGCGCAAACAGAGAACTAATGGAGCTAATTCTTTTACCATTGAAGAAACAATAGGCATCTCCAACTTGGTACTTTCTTTCGGTTGAAAAAGTAGTTCTTTTCGCAATTCGGATATTGTTTCAAAGCCGACCTCTCCTTGTAAAATCTCTTTTTCCAAAAAATCAGCTAACTTCACATATTCCTCTAACAAGAAATTTTCTTTTATTTCCTTTTCTCTGTCTTCTTTTATTAGAGAACTCAATATAATCATGTCCAAAAAACGCTTTACTGGTTCAACCAAAGACGTTTTTCTTCCTTCCAATTCTGATTTATCTGTTTCTTTTAAAGGTTCTTCGTCTATAATTTCTTTGACTCTAAAAGAGCTAAATGGTAAAGTTATAAAAGTAGTCCTTTCAGTAGGGAATATATGTATACAAGCATAAAATGCTCTGTGGAGCATCTGAAAAATTTCCTGAATTACGAATCGCTTAATCGCTTTTGTAGGCAGCTTCTTCAAACCTTTGCCTCCTCCTAAATAAAAGTATAATATTGTTTCGCCTGATTCTTTCACAGAATTTAGTAAGCCCAAAGAAATTTCTCTCTGGACAGAAACTGATTTTATCCTTTCCACAAGCTTTAATTTTGTTTCTTCCAACTTAAAATCTACTTGCAAATTTTCAAAATCTGCTCGTTCTGTAGCCATAAAAGAGCGCATCCAGTTTGGAGCCAAACGAGCAACATCATTAATATAAATTTCCGCACAGTCATTAGCAAATTCAATCATATCAATTTGTGCATTACCTTCATCAAAAAGTTGCTGAAGGGCGCTATCTATGATTGGATATGTCTGTTGGGTTTTACCGTCCAAATAAGCTTTCAAGTAATTTCCTCCTCCCTGCAGTCCGAGGATCGCTGATAAAGTGTATGCAGCCCATGTTTTGCCTTCACCATTACGACCAATAAAAACAGTTAAAGGCTTTAAATCAATTTCTGCTTTTTCAACAACACCTAAGTTTCTAATTTCTAATTTCATTAAAAAATGTCCTGTTAATAAACTATCAGATAGAGAGGAACCGGAAACCGTTAGTTTTATAGATTTTTCATTCCTCAACCCATTATACCTGGATGGGTGATTCCTGTTCAATATTAACAGCAAGTAGAGCGGCGACGAGCGCCGCATTTCCCAACATCAGATCTAAGTCCACTGTCTGAAAAATGTATTTTCTTGCCAAGCGGCGGCGGTGCGTTTTTCAAGTGCTGCCATTTCTGTTTGGTTCAGGGGTTTGAATGCTTGGGCGACTTTGAAATTTTCTTCTAATTGCTTCACTGAGTCGGCGGCGATGACACAGCAGTGCACGCCGGGAAGTGAAAGCGTGTAGCCCATTGCTTGGTGCATTCCATCTAAAACACCGTTCTGAAATAATTTGCCGTAAGCTGGTACTTTCATGGCTATGACGCCGATGTTTTTGGCTTTGGCAACTGGTAAAGCGGTGGTAACAAAAGAGCGCGGGTGATGTTTTTCGGCGGCGTTGAGGGAGATTAATGTTGTGTCAAAAGGATAGCGCTGCAAGCCTGCGGCAATGATGGCTGGTTCGTGGTGTCCGGTGATGCCGGAAAAACGAATTATTTTTTGCTGTTTGGCTTCTTCGATCGCCTTTATTGCTCCTTTGGCACTGAAAATTTGGTCTAATTCGGCTTGGAATGAGACGTGGTGGAGTTGCCACAAGTCGATCCGATCGGTTTTCAATCTTTTGAGCGATCGCTCTAAGTCTCTCCACGCGCCATCTCTGTCTCTGGCAGAGGTTTTTGTGGCTAGGAATAGGCGCGATCGATATGGTGGCAAAACTTTGCCTAAGTTTTCTTCGCTGGGCCCGTACTCGGCCGCCGTGTCAAAATAACGAATGCCTAGTTCGATCGCGCGTTCAATTTGCGCCGCCGCTTCTGCTTCTCTTCCCGGCTGCGACAGCGGTGTTTGTCCGGCCCCCCCCAGACCGAAAATCGGCACTTTCACCCCGGTGTTGCCTAACACTCGTTCTGGCATTTTTACTGTGGCGGCAGCCTTGTTATTGGGTGCGGCTGCGATTTCCCGATCCTGCTGTTCGATCGCCTTAGCACCTGCAATGCCGCTGGCAACAGCTATACTGCTCAATATAAAATTGCGGCGAGTCTTTTTGCGGGCCATTGTTTCCGTCTCCTCAGAATATGTGAGAGAAATTAACCGCGTTTGTGTTGGCACAATAGATAAATTTTTACTGCAAATCCGATAATTTTCCCCCTCTCCGAGGGAGGAGATGGCCGGGGGAAAATTATCTATGTGCCGATCGACTATTGGTCAATTATCCATGCCCGAATCAGTTCGTTTATCTGTTCTGGTACTTCGTCGTGCGGACAGTGACCAGCTTTGATAAAGTGTTCTGTTAACTGCGGATAGTGTTTGCGAAATTTAGCGCTTCTTTCTGTGGAATTCATCCACGGATCGCCTTCTCCCCACAGCATTAGCAACGGGCAGGTTAATTGACTAAGTAATACGTCAATTTTTTCGCCTTGCGGTGTTCGGAATACGGAAGCGAATACTTTGGGGGCACCGGGATCGCAGGAGGGAAGGTATATTTCTTCTACTAATTGGTCTGTAACGGCGCTTTGGTCGAGATATACTTTTTCTAGGGTTTTCCGAATTGTCGATCGCTGGCGCACGTACTGGAACAGCAGAAAACTTGCCCAATCTTGCTGAAATAAAGTTTTAGCTACCCCAGATATGGCTTTTTGCAAGGGCGGGGCTTCGGGTGCGGGCTGCGGTTCGCTGAAGGGGCCGGCGCTGTTGATCAATATGAGTCCGGCTGCTGATTCGGGGCGCTGGGCTGCTACACACAAGGCGGCGTAGCCTCCGAGGGAGTTGCCGGCTAGTACGGCGGGCCGGCCGATGATGTTGGTGATAAAGTCGTGGAGTTGGTCGCGCCAGAGGTCGCCGCTGTACTGTAATTCGGGTTTTGCCGATCGCCCGAATCCAATCAAGTCGATCGCCCACACCTCAAAGTCTTTGCTCAGCCCGCTGATATTTTTGCGCCAGTGGTCTGTGGAGGCTCCAAAACCGTGAATTAACAGCAGGGGAGGGCGTTCTGGATGCCGATCGCTCGATCGAACGTAGTATACTGAATGCCCCCGCCACTGCCAGTAAGTGCCGGCTATGGGGGCTGTGGTGATGGCTGGGGTTGTTTGCATGATGTAAAGAAATAATTATTTACTTTAACTATTGTATCGCGACGCTCAGATTTATAAAGTTTGGCATCCGCGCCGGGGCTCCGCTAGCAAAGGATTCGTCAATGTGAGCGAGTTTGGATCTGGCGATCTTACGCACTCAGGATTAATAAGTTTTGTAACGAATATTGATTTTGTGAGGGTCGCAGCAATGGGAGATGTTTTGCCCGATCGCATTTGGGAAAATAAATCGGGTTTTGGCTGCAACATACCTAGGTATGATGATTGTGCTGTGTGGCGGTAAGAGATAGCTCTGGGGCGATGGGTGCAAAGCTTGGCGGCGAGGGTCGAACCTGATTGGCGAGCGTTAAGGGATCGACTTTTTTATAGTTATTTCCGAGCTTTTCCAGGTGGGGATCGTTTGTTCAAAAGGCGTTGACGGCTTGGGGGATGCAGCGAACCTAAGCGTTACGAGTGGGCAAAATCTGAAATCAAAAATTTCGCGGCTGGGAGAAGTTATAAGTAAAATTACTGATGGTTCTCTGCAGAAGTTTCTCAGAATCGCTGAATATTTTGTGACGTTGTTTGCTGTTCTTAATTGCTTTGATACTCTAATATAGAAGTAGAGCTGCGCCGCTCAATTAATTAGCATTTTGAATACTAGGGAGCCAACTATGCAGGGTGTGAACTTTATCCACCTGAAAGTTAGGGAGTTTTCTGAGTGATTGCTATTTCACCCCGTCCCGTCGGACGCAATTGGATTACGATTAGCTTCGCTTCTACTCTATACCTTTGTCCTATTTTGGATCTGCTCCTAGCAGAAGTGCCAGATTACTGGCAAGCAGAATTGCGGTTGGGGCTTCAAGAAGCTTTGGTAAATGCTGCTAAGCATGGAAACAAATTAGACCCCGGTAAAACTGTTGGAGTCCGTTTTTCGATCGTCCAAAACCAATATTGGTGGGTGATATCGGATGAAGGTTCTGGCTTTAATGCCCCTTGCAGTTGTAACCTTTATACCGATGATTGCGACAATCTCCTCGCAGAGGACGTTGCAGATGACTCTGGACTACCTCATGTGGAACAGGAATGTGGTAGGGGGTTGTTTATTCTTTACCAAATATTCGATCGGGTAGAGTGGAATGCTCAAGGTACAGAGTTACGGCTGTGCAAAGAACTTTCCAGTCGCTACCGGCTGCCTCGTTTGCGCTAGAACTGCTATTTGGTAGCAGTTTTCACCTCAGCTAAACCGGGAAAATTTTTCGTTCTCGGGCTGAAGTTTGCAGTGAGAATTTGAACGTTCTGGCTATTGATAGCTGATCATAATGCAAAATGTGAGTTTTGAGTTAAAAAAGTATAAATTTTTTGAACTCACAATCGCGCTGCTCGATCGAGCGGCGCGATTGTCTAAGTTTTGAGCGACTACTCAAGCCAAAACTCAAAAGCGCCAAGCGTTAGGAAGAACGAAGCAATGTAATTATTTTCCGTGGGTGGGACAGGGAGGAGCCGATATCGATCGATCCAGCCATCCTGCTGCTTGGTTTAAGCGCGGGAGAGCTTCTTCGGGCTGTTTTTTGAGCAAAAAGACCAAAGCGGCCGCAGCTTGCTCGCAGGCCCGCGCGGAACGGTTGGCTTTGAGGCGGTGCCAATCTTTTTCGTGGATGGCGAGGCGCGCGGCTAGAGCTTGGGCTAGTTCTACCGTGCTCAGCTCGTTGAGGTTGACAGTTTGGGTTGTTTGTGTAGTTTCAAGCATAGGTGGTAAGGAAGAAGGAAGAAGGAAGAAGGAAGAAGGAAGAAGGAAAATGCGATAAAATCAATGGTTTCAGCAATTAAAAACGTTTTAAATGCCGATAAAGTTGCTATAGTTATGTCTATTTGGCTAGAGTTCGTTAATTTAGAAAATATACTGCATATAATAACAACTTAATTGGAAATCGGTTTTTTTTATTATTATTGTCAGGTTTGCAGATCGAAATGCCTCAACAGCCGTCAGAGTTAAATCCGGAAGAGCAAGAAAGCGAGTTTGTTCAAGCGCTCGCAGCAGTAGAGCGATCGCTCGCGGCAGTCAAAGAACGGTACACTCAAATTCAGGTCGATCGACAGCGCCAAGTCGAACTCGGCCATCGGCGCGAAGAAATCCGCCAGTCGGGACGCCCAAATCCATTGCCGCAACTAAAAAAAGAATTGCGGGAAATTGAGCAAGAATTGGAAACTATCGAGTTGAATTTAGAAAGCAGCCTGTTTTCTTGGGGAAGCATAAAACAACCTTTTTGGCAAGCAGTTCGCTTTGGGGGACTCGGTATTTTGATCGGTTGGATTTTGAAATCCTATGCAGGTTGAACTATGTTGAGATTTAGGATGTTTTTATTTACCGCAGAGGGCGCAGAGGGCGCAGAGGAAGAGAAAAGAGATAAAGATGGTGCAAAATAAATATTAAATAAACAGGAGTGGAGATGACAAATCAACGAATTGCAGCAATTTTGCGCGCAGGTGAACCAGACGAAACTGTAACTGTTCAAGGTTGGGTTCGTACCAAACGCGAATTGAAAGAATTTGCCTTTGTGGAAGTCAACGATGGTTCGGCGATGGCTAACTTGCAAGTAGTCATAAATTCCGATTTGCCAGACTTTGAAAATGTACTGAAACAACTGAATACAGGTGCATCTTTAGAAGTGTCGGGAGTGCTGGTAGCATCTCCGGCGAAGGGACAGCGAATTGAGTTGAAAGCCTCACAAGTACAAGTTTACGGCGATGCAGACCCGCAAACTTATCCGCTGCAAAAAAAGCGCCATTCCTTTGAATTTTTGCGGACAATCGCGCATTTGCGGCCGCGCACAAACACCCACGGTGCTGTCTTTCGAGTCCGCAATGCTTGTTCGGCGGCGGTACACCAATTTTTTCAAGAACGCGGTTTTTTGTGGGTTCACACTCCGATTATTGCTGCTAGCGACTGCGAAGGTGCGGGGGAAATGTTCGCCGTTACCAACTTTGATTTAAAGAATGTGCCGCGCACTGATTCGCAAGAGGTTGATTATGCTAAAGACTTTTTTGGAAAGCGCGCCTATTTAACAGTTAGCGGCCAGTTGGAAGCGGAAGTTATGGCCCTGGCTTTCGGAAATGTTTACACTTTCGGGCCGACTTTCCGAGCGGAAAATTCTAATACTTCGCGACATTTGGCTGAGTTTTGGATGATTGAACCGGAGATGGCTTTCTGCGATCTGCAGGGAAATATGGATCTGGCTGAGGCGTTTTTAAAGTACATTTTTAAATACGTTTTGGAGCATTGCCCGGAAGATATGGAGTTTTTCAACGAGCGCATTGACAAAACGGTTTTGGCTACTGCTGAAAATATCATTAACAATCAGTTCGAGCGGATTACTTATACGGAGGCGATCGCACTTTTGGAAAAAGCCGACAAAAAGTTTGATTTTCCGGTAAGTTGGGGCTTGGATTTGCAGTCGGAACACGAGCGTTATTTGGCTGAGGACTTGTTTAAAAAGCCGACGATTGTCAGCGATTATCCCGTCGGGATTAAAGCATTTTATATGCGTTTAAACGATGACGAAAAAACGGTGCGAGCAATGGATGTTTTGGCTCCTAATATTGGGGAAATAATCGGCGGTTCGCAGCGGGAAGAAAGGCTGGATGTATTGGAGCGGCGCATGGAAGCCCAGGGTATGAATAAGGAGGAATTGTGGTGGTATTTGGATTTGCGCCGCTACGGTACTGTGCCTCATGCTGGGTTTGGTTTGGGATTTGAACGGCTGGTGCAGTTTATGACGGGAATGGGGAATATTCGGGATGTGATTCCCTTTCCGAGAGCGCCTTTGAGTATTGATTTTTAGCAAAACGTAGGGACACTCCAAGAGCCCGTTGGTGTCAACTTAACGTCAAACGTAGTATCAGTCTACTGTCGGACGATTAAGCCTCGATCCCCCCTAGCCCCCCTTAATAAGGGGGGGACAAGAATATTCTCAAAGTCCCCCTTCTTAAGGGGGATTTAGGGGGATCTAGACTCAGCTAAAAGCGATATTTATCAAGGGTTTTAGGCTGAAGTTGACACCAATGGGCGAAGGCCCGCGCCCCTACCTGAAAACAGAGGAATGCAAGCCTTTGTTACCGATTAAGTCGCCGAGGGAATTGTGATATCAACAGATTGCACTTTGACCGAAGTTCCCAAACTCGATAACGGCGGTTGAATTGCTGCCGTATTTCCCACTACTAATGTTACCAAATTCTCCGGTTTCAAGTAAGTCTTGGCTACGCGCTGCACGTCGGCAATTGTTGCTGCTTCGATGCTGCGGCGGTAGCGAAAAATGAAATCTTCGGGATAACCGTAGTATTCGTAGCGCATTAATCGGGACAAAGTTTGACTGGGATTTTCAAATTTGAAAATGAAAGAATTCAGGGCGGAATCTTTAGCAAAAGCTAATTCTTCCGGGGTAATTGGTTCGGTGCGGATACGCTCGATCTCAGCGCGAATTGCCTGGATAAACGGTACTGTGGCGTCCGATCGCGTTTGGCCTCCAGCGACAAACACCCCCGGATAGTCATATCTCGGACTCCAAGCCGCGTATACTGAATAAGCTAAGCCTTGGCGCGATCGCACGTTATTAAACAAACGACCACCGAAACCGTTGAGAACCCCGTTCATCACGTCCAAAGTACCGTAATCTGGACTGCTGAGCATTCCGCCCAAATGTCCCATTTGCACGTAACTTTGACTTAATTGTGGCTGATTTACCAAAAATACGCCGCCGCCATTTGCTGGCGATACCGTTGGTAGTGCAGGCACTTCTGCACTTTGAGTCGGTTGCCAGTTACCGAATTTTTGCTCGATGAGCGATCGCATTTTAGCGGTATCAAAATCGCCCGAAATACCCAAAATCATATTCTTGGGATGGAAATATTTCTGGTAGAAACTCACCAAATCGTCGCGGGAAATATTGGCGAGGGTTTTGTATTCTACCGTGCGCGCGTAAGGACTGCGAGATCCGTAAATTAACTTTTCAAACTCGCGGGCAGTAATATCGTTAGGATCGTCATTGCGGCGGGCGATCGCACCTTGCTCTTGATTCTTCGCTAAATCCAACTTTTCTTTAGCAAAGATTGGCTCCCGAATCACTTCCGCAAATAGGTCAAATACGGGTTCCAAATCTTCAGCTAAAGCGCTAAAATTAGCGGTGCCAGAAGCAACATCAATGCCCGTTTCTACCGAAGCTGCTCGCTGTTCTAGCAACTGATTTAGTTCATCAGCCGTATGCCGGCTCGTGCCCCCAGTTCGCATCACTTCTCCCGTCAAACCTCCCAGTCCGATTTTATCGGCAGATTCAAAGCGCTGGCCCGTGCGAAATAGCGCCGTTCCCCCGACTAACGGGAGTTCCCGGTCTTCCATCAGATACACGCGGATGCCATTTTTTAGCTCGAAGCGAGTGTATTTAGGCAGTTTAATTTCTGCCAGCGGGGGAAATGTTAATTCGTCGTAGTGTTTGGGTGCCGCCGCAAAGGAAGGTAACAAATTAAACGTGCCAAGTGAAACAGTAAAAAAGCAAAGCGATAGCAGAAATAACTTTACTTTTTTCAGTCTCAATTTAGTCCTTTTCATTCTTTCTCCTAAGTTTTATATTGTGACAATTCTACAGCGAGGCATAGCCTCTGGATCTGCGTTCCCAGGCTCTACCCAAGGCGTGACAACTTAACGTTAAACCAACCGTCTCTCTTGTTTGTCACGAACTGCGAGATCCCCCCTAACCCCCCTTATTAAGGGGGGGACAATACTCTTCTCTAAGTCCCCCTTCTTAAGGGGGATTTAGGGGGATCTAGAGTCGAATAAAAGCGACATTTATTATGGGTTTTAGTCTTAAGTTGTCAGGAATGGGCAGAGTCGGGAAACGAGTTTTCCCTCTTCCTTCTTCCTTCTTCCTTCTTCCTTCTTCCTTCTTCTTACAGTGGCAAAAGCTTGCCAATCGTGCGATTTTCCGGGCGGAAAGTTGCCTGAGAGACACGCTGAATGTCAGCGGCAGTAACAGCCGCGATCGCATCCAACTCCTTGAACAAATTTCGCCACGAACCGGTGTTTACTTGATAGTCCACCAGCGAAAATGCCATGCCCATATTAGAATCGAGCGATCGCAACAAATCTGCTCTTGCCTGAGTTTTCACTCGCTCCAATTCCAAAGCAGAAACCGGCTCAGTTTTCAGGCGCTCGATTTCCTTGCTCAAAGCTGCAGCTACTTCATCAACCGTACGGCCCGGAGCAGTTTGAGCGTAAAATAACATCAAATTCGGATACTTTTCCCCCGGATAACCGCTGAAACCTTGAGCAGCCAGCGCCAATTGCTGCTGTTCTACCAAAGATTTGTAAAGCCGAGAAGTGCGGCCATCGCTGAGCAAAGAACCAATCATTTCATAAATCGCATTGTCGGGATGATTCATCGCCGGCCGGTGGTATCCTTCCAAATACCAAGGTTGAGTTTTTAATTTCAGCGTGACTTCCTGAGTTTGCGTTTGGGGAGGTTCGACAATCTGCAATTCTGGAGGCGCTGGTTTCGCCTTGTAACGGCCGAAATAAATTTGAGCGAGTCGCTTCACCTCCGAAGCTTTCACGTCTCCTACCACCGCCACAGTCAGCTTGCTGGGGACGTAGTGAGTCTCGAAAAACTTCTGCACGTCGCTGCGGCTGAGGTTTTTAATGTCTTCAGTGTACCCAATTACGGGGCGGCGGTAGGGATGAGCAGAGAAAGCTTTGTTAGCAAAAACTTCAACCATTTGTCCGATCGGAGAATTCTCGGTTCGCAGCCTGCGCTCTTCTAAAATTACCTGTTTTTCTTTGTAAAATTCCCGAAATACTGGTTCTAAAAATCGCTCGGATTCCAGCGACATCCACATTTCTAACTTATTAGCTGGGAGGCTGTAAAAATACATTGTGGCGTCGGTGGAAGTAGCGGCATTTAGTCCCACTCCGCCTGCTTGTTCGACTATTTTACCCAGTTCGTTGCGCTTGACAAATTGCGAAGCTTCGGCTTCAACTTTGTCAAATTCTGCTTTTAATTTGGCGACTTCTTCAGTTTTGCCGCTGGCAAGAGCTGCTTGGATTTGCTCGAAGAGTTGGTCTTGTTTTTCTAGCAGCGGCTTTTCGGCTTTGTAGTCGGTAGTGCCGATTTTTGGCGTGCCTTTGAAGGCTAAATGTTCGAGATAGTGAGCGACACCTGTTTGGCCGTCGGGTTCGTTTGCGCCGCCGACATCGGCGTGAATCAGAAACGATGCTACGGGCGCTCTGGGCCTTTCGAGTACGATGAATTTCATGCCGTTGTCGAGCTTAAATTCGCTGACTTGGCTGATTACTCGATCGAGCGAGGGTTGAACAGAGACTGCTTGGGAGCCGCTAGCGGGGTTGGGGCGGGCGAGGGCGATTTCGGGAGAAATGCCCCACCACAGCAGTACAGCGGCCAGCACAGAGGCGATGAATCGAGTTTGGCGATCGGGCGATTCCCTACGGGATAGCTTCGCTTCACGGGGTTTTTGGAACTGCGGGGTCATTCGATTTGCGATTGTAGATTTGGGATTGTCAAACCTGATGTTTGTGCCGAATACAAGAGATTCTTTTTTAAGGATAAAGATTTTTGGAGGCATAAGCGATCTGTTGCGTCCCAGATGTTAGGCTGATACAGCAAATCTCAAAAAGGGTCTGGGACCCGGCGAGGAGTTTTAAGTTTGGGATTAAAGCCGCGCACAACTTAAAACTTAACATTATTTAGCCCTTCAGTCCCGATCCCGTAGTTCCAAGTCGCCAATTACCGATTGCAAAGCCATGCGAATTTTTAATCAGTCTCCTCCTTCTGAAACAGAAACTAAGAAGCGGATTTTACAAGCAGCTCAGCGTTTGTTTGCCCGCAGCGGATACGACGGCACGACAACTCGCGATTTAGCAGCGGCGGCGGGGGTGGCCGAGGGTACGCTCTTTCGGCATTTTGATAATAAAAAAGCGATTTTGATTGAGGTGGCGACGGAAGGATGGGTGGAGTTGCTGACGGATTTGCTGACAGAATTGAGCGAGATGGGCAGTTACAAAGCAGTGGCTCAGGTGATGCGGCGCCGGATGCTGAATATCCGCGAGAATAGCGACATGATGCGGGTGTGTTTTTTGGAGGCGCAATTTCACCCGGATTTGCGCGACAGAATTCAGTTGGAAGTCATCGGAAAAATGAGCGATGTTGCTGAGGCTTTTTTTGAAACAGCGATGGAAAAAGGAGTTTATCGGAAGATGAATCCGAAGATTGTCGCTCAGGTATTTTTGGGAATGTTTGCAGTCGCGGGTTTCAGTCAAAATACGATTATGGAGCCGAATGCTTCTCCGCAGCAAATGCAGGAAATGGCCGAAGGATTAGCGGATATTTTTCTGAATGGGGTTTTGCAGAAAGATGAATAATTAGGGCAACAGGGAAAAGTTGTTATGGGCAAAATTTTGCACTATTCTATTCGGCCGCTAACGCAGGAAGACGAGCCTTTCCTGTGGCAAATGCTCTATGAAGCGGCGCACATGGCAGAAGAAGGCGAATCAACGGTGCAAGCGGTTGTGAATCATCCTTTAATTGCAAAATATGTCCAGAATTGGGGACGTGCAAACGATCTGGGCTTCGCAGCGATCGAATTGAACGGGAGCCAGCCAGTAGGAGCCGCCTGGCTGCGTTTGTTGACAGGGGATGACAAGGGGTTTGGCTGGGTTGACGATACTACCCCGGAATTGGCGATCGCGGTTCTTCCAGAATATACAAATCAGGGTGTAGGAACGCAGTTGCTGGCTCGTTTGTTGTCAGCAGCCAAAATCTCTTATCGATCGGTATCCCTGAGTGTCAGAAGCTCAAATCGGGCCCTTAATTTGTACGAGCGATCGGGCTTTAAAGTCATTGAGGGAAGCGAGACAATCAACCGCACAGGAGGGACATCATTCACCATGAAAGTTGATTTTGATTAAGTGAATTATTACTCTATAAATTCGTACATTTGCTGTACCCAATTCTCTCGATTTTCCTGCCATTCATCCGTCATTACTTCCCAAGTTGTATTGCTTTCAAGTTCCAGCAGTAGACTTGATACTTCTTCAAGCGTCGATGCTATATGACCTTCTTTTATCCAACTGTCACGGATCATTTTCCAGAGACTTTGTACCGCTTCTCGCTGATAATTTGATTCTAATTCAACTAGCAATTTGGCTAGGTGTTTTTCGTCAAAGGTGGCTGACACCTCGCTCATCCAACAGTTGCGACGTTCTTTCCATTCTTCCGTCACTGCATCCCCGTTTAGGTGGGCTTGAAACTCTAACAGTAATTTGTTTAGTTCTACCATATTTAATTTTGTCTTGTTTGCAGTTTGTGCTATATTTGTACAAATTTTATTGATTTAGACTGTTGGTTTTTTATAATGAGCGATGTGGCTGAGGCTTTTTTGAAACGGCGATGAAAAAACAAGTTTATTCAAAGATGAATCCGAAGATTATCGCTCAGGTATTTTTGGGAATGTTGGCAGTCGCAGGTTTCAGTCAAAATACGATTATGGAGCCGAATGCTTCTCGGCAGCAAATGCAGGAAATGGCTGAAGGAGTCGCAGATATTTTTCTGAATGGGGTTTTGCTGAAAGATGAAGAATTAGTGATTAGTCATTAGGAAATTTTAGAGCCTGGGAACGCATATCTACAGGCTCAGACTCGTCGAAACTACTCCTTAAACCTGTGCATTTGCTGTACCCAATTCTCGCGATTCTGCTGCCATTCATCAGCCATAGCTTCCGAATTTATATTGGTTTCTAGTTCCAGCAATAAACTTGATACTTCTTGAACAATCGATGCTGCCAGACATTCTTCTACCCAACGGTTCCGACGCTCTTCCCACTGAATATCCACCGATTTACCCTGCAAGTTAGATTGCCATTCAACTAGCAATTCTGATAGATATGTCAGGTTAACTGATGCTGCCACATCGCTCACCCAACTTGGCCGGCGCTCTTTCCATTCTTTTTTCACTCCTTCCGATTTGAGGTTGCTTTCAAGCTCTAACACTAACTGATTTAGTTCTACCATCTTAAATGTTTGGTTTTTTGTAGTGGGTGCTACAATTATACCAAATTTTTCACTAAACAGAGTGTTAAGTTTTTTCTAAGAGTGCGGTCGCAGTGAAACTACAGAATAGATAACTGAATAATGAGCGATGAATGTACGTTAGATATGCTAAACATTCCCAGCGGCTGGCAGCGCGGGGAAGGTGACTGGACAGGAGTGGCGGCGGCTCTTGCTAGAGGGGAAACTGTAGAAGTAATTCAAGAAGTGGGTTCTACTTTGTGGCAAAACAGTCTGCCAGAAAAACATTCTTTGTATTGGGATGGGGAAAATCTCTCAACTATCAAAGCCAGAATTTGGATTAGTTTCACCCAGAGAAGATTTTCCCCGGAATCTGCTTTGCCAAAGGTTCAGTGGCATCCAAGAGTGTTGTGGATAGGGATAGGTTGCGAACGCGGAACAGATAGAGAATTAATCGAAACTGCGATTAAACAAGTATGCCGTGCTTATCATTTAGCCGAAAGTGCGATCGCAGGTATTGCTACAATAGACACTAAAGCAGGTGAAGTCGGCTTGTTAGAACTTTGTCAAGAGCGAAACTGGCCGTTAAAAACCTTTGCGGCTGACATTTTAAGTTCCGTAGAAGTCCCCAATCCTTCAAATATTGCAGCAAAAGCAGTCGGGACGCCTAGTGTAGCAGAAGCTGCGGCACTTTGTGCGATCGAACTGATATCTTGTACCATTCTCAACAACAGGCAAGATGCCTGTGAAGCGAAGAGTGAATCGGCTTGTGGGGTAGGCATCCTGCCCGCCCGTGAAAAGCTTTTAGTCCCTAAACAAATATTTCGCAGCAAAAATCCCCCCCTTTCACAAGGAGGGGTTAGGGCGGGTTCTGCGGTAACAGTAGCGGTTGCAGTTTGCCCGATCGAGTATCTGGGATAATGTATTACTGAGACAAAGTATTGGCATTCACAAATCGACCAATCACCCCAGAAACGAATGACAAAACAATCGAACCAAACAAAGCCGGCCAAAAACCGTTAACCGCAAAGCCGATATTGAACGCACCCGCCAACAACGAAGCCAGGGAAAGCGAAATTGCATTCACAACAAACAAAAACAAACCTAAACTAATAATGGTCAAAGGCAGCGTCAGCAATGTAAGAATCGGTCTGACAACCGCGTTCACCAATCCGATAACAACAGCAGCCACCATCGCCGCCGGAAAGCTAACCACCGAAATACCTGGTACAATGTTAGCGGTAATGATCAGAGAAACCGCTGCTACTATCCAAGTTAAGAAAAAACTTAGCATATCTTTTTTTCCATCTCCATCACTATTAATTAAGATTGTAACTGTTTAGTCGATCGACCAAAGTTCGGCATACACTACGAAATACCCACCTTGCGAGAATATCAGACTTATGAAACTCCGGCAACTAGCAGCATTCCTTTTGGCGCTAACTATCTTCATCCTGCCGCAGCCAGCCCAGGCTCAATCTAAATATTACGCTCCGCCGTTGTCCTTTAGCAACGCCGAACTGACAAGACGCGATTTTTCCGGTCAAATGCTGCGGGCTGCCGAGTTTTCTAACGCTAATATGGACTTGACTAATTTTTCTAATGCCGATTTGCAGGGAGCAATTATGAGCGCTTCGGTGATGACTCAGGCGAATTTGCACGGAGCAAATTTAACTAATGCCATGATAGATCAAGTTAAATTTACTAATGCCGATTTAAGTGATGCCATTTTAGCGGAAACAATTTTGCTGCGTTCTACTTTTGAGGGGGTTGATATTACCGGCGCTGACTTTACCGACGCAATTATGGACGGCTCACAAATTAAAGAATTGTGCACAAAAGCCAGCGGTATTAATTCTCAAACAGGGATTTCTACTCGTGATTCCTTGGGATGCCGCTGATTTATTTTATCATTCCATAATTTCAATTTCTGGAATATTGGTAGGGGCGGGCTAGAAGCCCACCTACAAAATCAATACACAAAATAAATTTGTTTGTGGAACGGGCCGGAGAGTCCGTTCCTGAAAGCTTAGCCTACACCAAATTTACTAAGGCTTTGCTTTTTTCTGAGCAGCCGCATAATGCTCACTCATTAACTGATTAACTTCTGGATTGTAAATCCGCAGATAATTCCAGTAATTCTCAAACACCGATTTTACGTATCCTTTCGTTTCAGGAAACGGAATCTTTTCCGCAAAAGCATCCGGGTCACTAAAATTAAACCTCTTCAACCAATCTGATACTGCAGTTGGCCCGGCATTATAACTCGCCACAGCTAACATCGAGTTATTCTTGTACTCGTCGTGAGTGTGATCCAAATACCACGTACCGAGTTTAACGTTGTCGTCCACATTCTCCAATGAATACTTTTTGAGACTGATTTGAGAGGCAACCCAAGCTGCTGTTTCCGGCATTACTTGCATTAAACCAGTGGCGCCAACTGAGGATTTGATGGCGGGCATAAACCGCGATTCTTGCCGGATTAATGCTGTTACTAATACAGGATTGATTTTGCGTTCTTGCGACCATTTGACGATGGTTTCTAAGTAAGGAAAAGGATAAAGTGCTTGCCAATAAATTGGTTGCTGTCTGAGTTCCAGGTATTGGGCTCTATCATCTGGTTTGTCTCGCTGCCGCAAACTACCAACCATCCACAAACCGTCTAAATTGTCTCCGACTCCTACTCGCATTAAACCATCGGTAAACTGTTCCGCAATACTTGGTTCTACGCGGTCGATAAATTCTATTTGCCACAGCGTCCAAGCATCTCTATCTTGACCTAATTGATAGAGTTCTTTCAACGCAGGAGAACCCGCAGTTGGTTCGGGGCGCTGAGGCGGTCGGACTACATTGGGAGACAAATCTCGGACTGTGGTAAAGTCGCCGACGGGCCAGCCAAGAAGTACAGCCGATCGCCACGCAAAATATGATTCGGGATAACGTAAGATAGTGTACTCAAATGCAGTCTTGGCGTCTTGTTGGCGGCCGAGTTGCTGTGCCCATTTTCCGACCCAAAATGCTGCTTCTGGAGCTTGTTCGCTGTCGGGATTGTGGGTGGTTAATTCTCTTGCCCACTGCCAAGCTGATTTTAAATCTCCGCCTTTGGCAAACTGCTGGGCGATCGTCCACCGCAATTCGCCTGCTTTATCAGAATTGTTGTATTTTGTCAATAGCAACTTGCGGGTATCTGAGGCGGATTGACCGCTGCGTGCTTTGTCGAGAAGTTGGGATTTATCTAACAAAGCTTCGGGGGCATAATTGGGGAATTTGCTAATAACTCGATCGAGATAAACCATCGCATCCTTTGGATCGCTCAGTCGCGACAGCCGAATTAAACCCAAACCAGTATCTTCGGCATCGGGAAACTCGCGCACTAATTCTTGATAGGCAATTCTCGATTCCGGGATTTTTCCGTCGAGCCACAAACCGCGAGCTTTTCGGTAAAGATTTTTGGCGTTGCGGGGGGCTTTCCCGTAAGCAATAGCTCCTTTGCCGTAATCTTGTTTTTCCCAATAGCCAAAGGCAATTTCTTCCCAATCTTCCGGTTTTAAAGTGGCGCTGTTTCGCTGCACCAGTTGTTCCAAAATTGTCCCGTAGTCTTTGACATAATGACCGTATTTTGCTACGAGCAGCATCAACTGCGGCTGATTGGGATTTTCTTTTAACTTGCCGAGGGCAATTTCTACGCTGCGGGGATGACCCGGAAATTCTGTAATTGCCTGTTGCCAATATTCCGGTTTTGACTTGCCTAAAACATATAAAGCTTCTGCTGCTACGGGGTCGCTCGGATAGTTTTTGAGCAGTTCCTGCCAAGCTTTTTGGGCTTTGCCTTTGTCGCCGCTCAATTGGTAAGCTTGCGCTCTTTTTAAGGCAATGTGAGCAGCTAAAACCGGATATTCTTGCTCTAATTTGTCCAATAACTTTAATGCTTTGGCCGCATTTCCTTGTTGGATTAAATCGCTGGCAAGCAGGTAGCGAGCGCGGCTTTGAGGGGAGATTTGCTGCTGCGGGTTCGTACTTGCAGACTGACTGGCTGCGAGTTCAACTAATTTCGCCGATCGCTCGCTCGGTGACAGCGACACCAGCATCTTGACTTGCGATTCGGAATTCGCTGCCTCCAGGGACTGCTCGGCCTTCTGGAATGAGCCCAAACCCATCCATTTCATCGCAGCAACCAAAGAGCCGATCGCCATAACGCAAACTGAAACGCTGATTAAAACAGAAAATCGGGCCCGGCGTCGTTTTAGCATGGGAAAATTTAAGAGAATAACAATAGATAACCGATCGTTTGTCAAAAGCCATCAGAGGCAGGATGGGTGTTCCACGCCATCACAGGCAGGATACCTGTTTAACGAGAAATAAATGTTAAGAGTGGGGCGGGTCCTTTTGGCAGACCCCAAAACAGATTATTGAGATTGGCGCGAGATCCGATCGCAGGCGGACTTGGCTGATATAGTAGCAGAATTTATTTTGATGTGGAGCGGAAAATTTGTGCGATCGATCTATTTGCCCGCACCAAGGAAAAACGACAAACCACTAACTACCAAAACTTATGCTTAGAGCCTCCGTGCTGGGGCCGGGAGAGGAAAGCTAACAACAGGCTGTCTTCCCGCAGTATGGGTCGGATATTTAACCATTCTTCATATCCTACGACTATTTGCAGGATACAATTAACAGGTCAAGTTAAGGTCGTTCTTAATATGGCTCAGCTAACACTAACGTTAAAGCTTCCGTTTCACAGGTTGAATGCCTGCAAAGCACTTGAATTTGAGCGGCTAACCGCCGTCAATACGGCTGTTGCAAATGCTTTGCTGGCAGTTGACAACAAGGAGCGTAAAAAGCTGACGAGTGCCGCGTTTAGACATATTGAGATTGGATCGATGTGGATCAATCAAACCATTCGGAACACCCATGCAAAAACTAAGGTGAAGCACTTTAAGCAAATGTGGCTTGAAGTGAACAACCAAGGTTATGAGGTTCTCAAGTCTGGCAATTTATTCACTGTCTCTTTCAGTCTCTATCGAGGGCGGAAAGGAAGAATTCCTCTTGATGTTCATGCCGCCTCGCATACCGAAGTTTTGGATAAAGCGATCGAAGGTTCTGCCAAATTAGGCAGTCTGAAGCTATGCAAGTCCAAAAAAGGTGTTTGGTATGCACTCATTTCTGTATCGATGGAAGTTCCCGATGCAGGTGATGTTAAAGGTTGGATTGGAGTCGATCGAGGACAAAACAATATTGCAGTCGCAGCACTGCCCAACTCCTTCGGCAAGTTCTGGAATGGTCGCAAAGTTAAAGCCACCCGACGACGGTTTCAGAAAACCCGTAAGGTTCTCCAAGAAGCGAAAAAGCTGAAAAAGGTTAAGCAGCTAGAATCGCGTGAGCGTCGCATCATGACGCAGATCAATCACGAGATTTCTAGGCAGTTGGTTCAGTTTGCTTCATACTTCGGAATGGGATTGCGGTTTGAGGATCTTTCTGAAATCAGAAGTACCTCAAAGCAACGCAAGAAAACCAAATCGGATGCAGCTCAGAACCGAGATGCTTGGGCGTTCTATCAGCTTGAAATCTTCACCCGCTATAAAGCGATTCGTGCAGGTGTTCCCGTTGAGTCGGTGCCGGCACCCTATACCAGTAAATCGGATCATCGAAATGGTGTTATGGGCAAACGAGTCAAGCACCAATTCAAAGGATTTGATGGGTATCGCTGTAACGCGGACTGGAACGCTTCGCAAAATATTGGGCAGTGGGTAGGATTTGCGTGTCCTTTGAATCTTCAGAAAGCGGTGTCTGTAATGGAAATCGTTGATTCAGAGGATGGGGTCAATGACAGTCCCTTAACTGGTGATGCGTCTTTGACGACGGCTTCAGCCTCGTCTTAGACAACCGCTAGAATCCCTCGCGCTTGGGCCGGGGGGGTGTCAAAAAGTACAATCTAAAGTCTAAAATCTCAACTCTAAATCAAAACATGGAATTTCTAGTCACCGATACGCCCCGCTCTGTTTGGACCGGAGACGCCTTGGCAATTGGTCTATTTGAGGACGCCCTGGAACTCACGGGCGATCTGGCACAATTAGATGAAAAGCTGGCAGGCACTTTGAAAGAGCTGCTACTGGAAGTAGATTTTAAGGGCAAAGTGGGCACGAGCGCCATCACCCGTGTCGGCGGCAATAATCCCATTCGCAAAATTGCGATCGTCGGTTTGGGCAAAACAGAGGACTTAAAATTAGACACCGTGCGGCAAGCAGCAGGTGTTTGCGCCAAGTTAGCCAAAAAAGAGAAATGCAAAACCCTCGGAATTAGCTTTCCGGTGTGGAAAAACGCGCCGGATGTTACAGCAAGCGCGATCGCCGAAGGTGTAGAACTCTCCTTGACTCAAGACAACCGTTTCAAATCGGAACATGAAGACAAAAGCCCGCAACTCGAACAAATTCATTTGCTCGGTTTTGCCGGTACCGAAAGTGCGATCGCCCGCGCCCGCCAAATCACTGCCGGAGTCATTTTAGCACGGGAATTAGTCGCAGCCCCGGCAAATTTTGTCACCCCGATTACCATGGCAGAAACTGCTCAAAGTCTGGCTGCCGAATGCGGTTTAGAATTAGAAATATTGGAGCGGGAAGACTGTGAAAAACTAGGCATGGGAGCTTTTCTCGGCGTAGCCCTAGCATCGGATTTACCACCAAAATTCATCCATTTAACTTACAAACCCGAAGGCACACCGCGCCGCAAAATAGCTATTGTGGGCAAAGGATTGACCTTTGATTCTGGGGGTTTGAACATCAAAGGTGCCGGCAGCGGCATTGAAATGATGAAAATAGATATGGGCGGCGCTGCCGCTACTTTGGGAGCGGCAAAGGCGATCGGACACATCAAACCCGATGTGGAAGTTCACTTTATCAGCGCCGTCACTGAAAACATGATCAGCGGCCGCGCCATGCGCCCTGGAGACATCCTTACAGCTTCCAACGGCAAAACAATTGAAGTCAACAATACCGACGCTGAAGGCCGTTTAACCCTGGCTGATGCTTTGGTATTTGCTGATAAATTGGGAGTTGACGCGATTGTCGATTTAGCAACTCTAACCGGGGCCTGCGTAATTGCTTTAGGCGACGATATCGCGGGTTTGTGGAGTCCTCAAGATAGCGTCGCCGCCGAAATAGTCGCAGCCTCAGAATTGGCAGGCGAAAAATTTTGGCGAATGCCGATGGAAGAAAAATATTTTGAGGGCTTGAAAGCATTGCACGCCGACATGAAAAACACAGGCCCGCGTCCCGGCGGTTCGATTACGGCGGCGCTATTTTTGAAGCAGTTTGTAAAGGATACTGCATGGGCGCATTTAGATATTGCCGGCCCGGTTTGGAGTGACAAAGAAAATGGCTACAATGGCCCTGGGGCTACCGGTTTTGGAGTTCGGACTTTGGTGCATTGGGCGCTGGGCGGCGCTTAAGTGTGGATTTCGAGCGCATAAATTGAGATTTTCTCTGCCTTAAAAGTCTGCTAGTCCATGAGAGAGCCTGGGGTTTAAGACCCCAGGCTCACAGCTTAAGTCATCTAAAAGCAAACTTAATAACGATCATTAAAAATTTAAATGTTTCAGAAGCCATAAGGAGGCGAACCTATCTATTCCCTCACTGCGAGGAACGTAAGCGTTGCGAGCAGTGACGATCGGCATTGCTCATACTTGGGATAAAGCTTCGTTCCCGGGGCCAAACCTCGACAGTTTTGACATTCGCTGAAAAAATAGCGGTTTCAGAAAAAATGAAAAAAGTATATAATTATGTAAATATTTCACTAGCCAAAATCAAATAATTAGATTTGATCGGATTTGCATTGGTACAGATAATTTTTTTCTTGAACTTCATGCAAGAACAATTAACAATTTTTTTTTCACCACTTGCTGTATCTTCGGCACTCGGGTGCAATGCGGTGCCGGAGTTGCGACTGTACGCTGTTTTTGACTCGCTGACGGCACTGGCTTATTGCTCGATCGCCCTATCTTTAGTTTATTTTACCCGCCAAGGTTCTCACCGCAGGATTTTCCGGGTGTTTGCCGTTGTTTTTTTTGTCTGGGGCGCGGCTAAATTGACAGAAGTTTGGACGCTTTGGCATTCCATATATTGGCTGTCGGTAACTCTCAAAGCTACAAGTGCTTCGATTTCTTGGCTTTTAGCCGCAGTCGCCCTCGCCCTGATGCCGAAAGCACTTGCCGAGTCTGGTTTCAATCAAAGAGAAAAATTTCAACAACAGTCGTTAAAACAGGTAGAAGAAAATCAGCACCAGCATGATATCGAGAAAGGAGAATTGCCAAAACAATCGATCGATCTTTACGCTTCAGATACTATTGTCGATCGCACTTTAGCTCTCAATTCGCTTAACGAACAGTTAGAAAAAGAAATTGCCGATCGCCAACGGGTTGAGGAAAAGTTGCAACTGACTCAATTTGCGATCGACCGATCGGCAGATGCGATATTCTGGATCGGGCCCGACGGTAAATTTTTGTACGTCAACGACGCTGCTTGCACTTCATTGGGATATTCTGCCACTGAATTGCTCTCGATGACCGTGCACGACATCAATCCAGATTTTCCCCAAACTGCTTGGAGTTTGCACTGGAAAGTCTTAAAACGCTGCGGTTCGGTTAATATTGAAGTTCACCACCTCACTAAGTACGGTCGCATTTTTCCGGTAGAAATTACGATCAACCATTTGGAATTTAACGGCAAAGAATATCAGTGCGCGTTTGCTCGCGACATTAGCGAGCGCAAGCGGATTGAGGCCGCTTTGCGAGAAAGGGAAGAAGAATTTAGGTCATTAGTTTCTAGCATTCCCGGTGCGGTTTACCGATGCAGTGCTGCGGGGCGATCGAGCCTAACTTTTATCAGCAGTGGCATCGAAGCTATTTCTGGCTATCCCGCAGCTAACTTTATGCAAAAACCGGTGCAGGCTTTTCCGAGTATAGTTCATCCCGATGATGCTGACCACATCGAGACAATTATCGAGCGGGCTATTAAGACAAAACAACCTTACATCATCGAATATCGCCTAATTCACTGCGACGGAAATGTGCGGTGGGTTGCAGAGAAAGGTCAAGCCCTTTTCAACGCAGACGGTGAAGTTTTATCGCTCAACGGCGCCATTTTTGACATGACAGAGCGCAAAGC
The DNA here is from genome assembly GCF_036701945.1 of Microcoleus sp. MON1_C1. Taxonomy (NCBI): domain Bacteria; kingdom Bacillati; phylum Cyanobacteriota; class Cyanophyceae; order Oscillatoriales; family Microcoleaceae; genus Microcoleus; species Microcoleus sp. MON1_C1. The sequence goes on from NZ_JAUBRO010000025.1 coordinate 102,421, forward strand.
AGCCGAGGATGCTTTGCGGCTCTCCGAGGCGATCGCCAACAACAGAGCCCAGCAGCTAGAAATCGCTCTCAAAGAACTTCGAGAAACTCAAGCTCACCTAATTCATACCGAAAAAATGTCAAGTCTCGGTCAAATGGTAGCTGGAGTAGCTCACGAAATTAATAACCCTGTCAGTTTTATCTACGGCAATATTTCCTACGCCACCCAATATATCCGAGACTTGTTGCAGCTTGTAGAACTTTACCAAAAACACTATCCTCAGCCCGTGGTAGAAATTCGACAATGTATTGACAATATCGATTTAGAATTTATGACAGAAGATTTACTAAAAATATTATCTTCGATGAAAATGGGAGCAGATCGCATTCGCGAAATAGTTCTGAGTTTGCGAAACTTCTCGCGTTTAGACGACTCGGTAAAAAAACTTACTAACCTTCACGAAGGCATAGATAATACCCTCTTAATATTGCACAACAAACTCCGAGCCAGAGGCGACTATCCAGAAATAAAAATAATCAAAGATTACGGTCAACTCCCTTTAATAGAATGTTATGCAGGTCAGCTCAATCAGGTATTTATGAATCTGCTTAGCAACAGTATTGACGCTTTGGAAGATGCTTGCAACCAAAAAAGGCGATCGGCGGCCGGCGGCGACGATTGGAAACCAACTATTAGGATTCGCACAGAAGCCCTGAACGAAAATAGTATTTGCATCCGCATTGCCGATAATGCGATCGGCATGACAGAAGACGTGCGGAGCCGATTGTTCGATCCGTTTTTCACGACTAAACCGATGGGAAAAGGCACGGGTTTGGGGTTAGCCATCAGTTACCGAATTGTCGCGGAAAAACACGCCGGAGCCTTGAGCTGCTGTTCCACCGTAGGAGAAGGTACGGAATTTGCGATCGAGATTCCTTTATGAATTAGTCCGGCGGAAGTATCAAGAATTTGGCCGAAGTTATCGATCGCTATAAATTGTAAAGTGGGGTGTAAAAAACTTTTAATTTTCCAGAAAAATCCAAAAATTGGCTAGAAATTACCTAGGTAATAATCAACATGGCAGTGAAATGGTAAATTCTGTACCTCGACCTAAAGTTGAGTAGACTTCTAGCATACCGCCGTGTTTCTCAACTACAATCTGCCGCGCGATCGCCAAACCCAATCCCGTGCCTTTACCCACACCTTTAGTTGTAAATAAGTGGTCAAAAATATGACCTTTTATCTCATCTGATATCCCTGGCCCGTTGTCAGAAATGCGAATATTCACCCAATCCTTAGACTTCATTTCTGTCCGAATCCTGATGCAATGGGCTGGGGCTTTAGTCTTCTCTAAACTCGGTTCCCGCTTTGATTCTTCCAGTGCATCAATGGCATTGGCTAATATATTCATAAACACCTGATTTAATTGTCCGGGGAAGCAATCAACTGATGGCAAGTTCCCGTACTCTTTCACAACTTCAATCGCTGGACGCTGTTCGTTCGCTTTCAATCTATGTTTTAGAATCAAAATCGTACTGTTAATTCCGTCATGAATATTGAAAGGAACTTTGTAATCTTTGTCGGAGCGGGAGAAGGTACGAAGACTGGTGCTGATACCTTGGATGCGATCGCACCCGATTTGCATCGAATTCAACATTTTGGGTAAATCTTCTAAGAGATATTCGATATCGCTCTCTTCAGCTTTTTCTTCAATCTCCTCACCCGGACTGGGAAATTTTTCTTTATAGAGTTGCAAGTATTCTTTAATATCCTTGACGGCGGCGATCGCTTCATGAATATTACCAGAAATAAATCCGACTGGATTATTAATTTCATGGGCAACCCCGGCTACTAAATTCCCCAAAGCCGACATTTTTTCGCTCTGCACTAATTGCAGTTGAGATTGTTCCACCTGGTGAGCGTAGTCCTGGGCTTGCTGATACAATCGCGCATTTTCTAGGGAAATGGCAGCCTGGGTGCAGAGGAAGTTGAGGATGAGGAGACGATCGCGAGTAAACACTCCTTTTGTCGAGCTATGTTCCAGATAAAGTATCGCAACTAAGTTCCCGCGATCGAGAATCGGAGTACATAGCATACTCTGAGAGTGATACTGGAGCGTACAGTCATTCATTAAACCCGGAATATCGGTCTTGCCACCTTCAATTACCACAGTTTCCAGGGTGTGTTTGACATAATAAACCAGCTTGAGCGGAATCACCGCCGAGCCATCTAGAGGTTGGGTTTGCAGCAGGGTTGTGGGTGGTTGGTTATCTGGATTGATGTGAGTTATTGCCCGGATTTGCCATTCCTTCTGATGGGGGAGTAGCAAAGCACAAGTTTCTGCCCCAGAAGTTTTCAAAATAATTTGGTTGAGGGTATCGAGTAATTCATCAAGCTGAATTTTACTGGATAAAGCTTGAGCAGCTTGCATAATAGATGCGAAATCTAGGGCATCGGAAATACTCGTGCTACTGGTGGTGGAAGTGTGCGAAGAGTGGCTAATCGTTGCCAGCGTCTCTAGAGGATTAAAGCGAAGTGTGGGCGGATTCAGGATAGGCTGAAGTAATTGGGGATACCTTTTTTCTAAGTCTTCAACCTTGGCTAGTGCACCCCAACGGGCATAACAGTAATATGCCTCCTGCATATAGCTGGCGGCGACTTTTTCTTTGCTCCAATCAAGGTAGAATTTTGCGGCGAGTTCGTTGGCTAATGCTTCCTCTTGGATATAACCGTTTTCCTTGGCTCCTTTAATTGCTATATCGTAAAATTCTATAGCTTCTGTTTTGCGAGCAAGAACGCGATTTTTTTCAGCTTCAACTAAATGATATTTGTGCAAGTAATTCATGGGGCCATAATCTGCCCAGTCTTTGAGCTTGGCTTGATTTTCTTCCATTCGCTGCCATCGCGGCTCCGACTGCGACATCGATTCCGACCCAGTGGCCAGCACGTTTAGAGAATCATAGAAGTAGAAGATCGGTTCAACAATACTTCCCATCCCTCCAGCCAAATACTGTCGCGTTTGAGCGGCATCGTGTTCTGCTTTAGCAAAGTCTTCCAACCAGTAATTCAATGTGAATCGATACAGGTA